>NZ_DATMIO010000088.1:0-5159 GCF_035554235.1 Microbacterium sp.
GTCGACGAGCTCCGTCTCGGCTACTTCGCAAACGTGACTCACGCGCCTGCCCTGGTCGGCCTCGAGGAAGGCCTCTTCGAGGATGCCCTCGGCGACGTCGACCTCACGACCCAGGTCTTCAACGCCGGCCCGGCCGCGATCGAGGCCCTGTCCGCGGGCGCGATCGATGCGACATACATCGGCCCGAACCCGTCGATCAACACGTTCATCCAGTCCGGGGGCGAGTCCGCGCACATCGTGGCCGGCGCGGCCACGGGCGGCGCGGCGCTCGTCGTGCGCGACGGCATCGACGACCCCGGTGACCTCGCGGGCACGACCCTGGCGACGCCGCAGCTCGGCAACACCCAGGACGTCGCCCTGCGCACATGGCTGGCCGACGAGGGCTACAAGACCGACACCTCGGGCGGCGGCGACGTCAACATCACCCCGACCGAGAACGCCCAGACCCTCACCCTGTTCCAGCAGGGCACGATCGACGGCGCATGGCTGCCGGAGCCGTGGGTCTCCCGGCTGATCTCTGAAGCCGGGGCGCACGTGCTGGTCGATGAGGCCGACCTGTGGGAGAACGGGGAGTTCCCGACCACCGTGCTGCTCGTCCGCGCGGACTTCCTCGAGGAGCACCCCGACGTCGTCGAGGACCTGCTCGAGGGGCACATCGCCGCCGTGCAGTGGATCGGCGACAACCCCGACACCGCCGGAGAGGTGATCAACGCCGCGATCGAGAAGGAGACGGGCAAGCCGCTCGCGGACGATGTCATCACGCGCGCGCTCGAGCACGTCACGTTCTCGGTCGATCCGCACGCCGACACGTTCGAGACGCTCGTGAAGAACGGCCTCGCCGCGGGCACGCAGAAGGAGGGCTCGATCGACGGCCTCTTCGATCTGACGCTGCTCAACGGGCTGCTCACGGCATCCGGCGCGGAGCCGGTCTCGGCCGCAGGACTCGGCAAGGACTGACATGACGACCCCGTCCGCACCGACCGGCGCCGAGCTTAATGGGGCTCCGCCCCAAAGCCCCGGCTCGCTGGCGCACGCCCCCAACGCGGCGGCGCCGGCGGTGCGCCCACCCAACCTGCTCGGCCCGAGCTTCGACGAGAGCGCGCCGGTCCGTCCGGCCGCGCCGGCGGCCGACCCCGCGGTGCGGATCCAGGACGTCGGCAAGCGGTTCGGCACCGGCCCGCTCGTGCTCGACGGCGTCGACCTCGACATCGCGCCCGGCGAGTTCGTGTGCCTGCTCGGCGCCTCCGGGTGCGGCAAGTCGACGCTGCTCAACCTGATCGCGGGCCTCGACAAGCCCACGACGGGACACATCGACACTCCCGCCGAGGGCTCTGCGGTGATGTTCCAGGAGTCGGCGCTGATGCCGTGGCTGAGCGCCCGCCGCAACGTCGAGCTGGCCCTGCGCCTGCGCGGGGTCGCTCGCAAAGACCGCACGGCCCAGGCCCTCGAGCTGCTCGACACGGTGAACCTCGCGGACGCCGCCGACAAGCGGCCCCACGAGCTCTCGGGCGGCATGCGTCAGCGCGTCGCCCTCGCCCGCGCCCTGGCCCAGGACCGGCCCGTCCTCCTGATGGACGAGCCCTTCGCGGCGCTCGACGCCATCACCCGCGACCTGCTGCACGAAGAGCTCGAGCGCGTATGGCGCGCCACCGGCCGCACGATCGTCTTCGTCACCCACAACGTGCGCGAGGCCGCGCGGCTCGGCCAGCGCGTCGTGCTGCTCTCGAGCCGGCCCGGCCGCGTCATCGACGAGTGGCGCATCACCCGCACCGTCGGCCGGCGCATCGAATCGCCCGAAGTGGCGGCGCTCTCGGTCGAGATCACCGACAAACTGCGCAAGGAGATCCGTCGCAATGCCGCTTGAGACGAGCGTGACAGACGTGAAGAAGGCGGATGCCGCGGCATCCGCCCGCTCGTCGCACGGCGACGACTTCCGCAGCCTCGAAGCCGGCCTCGACCGGCTGCAGACCGATCCCGAGCGCCCGACGAGCCGCTGGCGCACCTTCACCACGAGCGTCGTGCCGCCCGTCGTCTTCGTCGGCGCGCTTCTCTTGGCGTGGCAGCTGTACGTGACGATCGCGCAGCCGCGCCCCGACATCGCGCCGAGCCCGCTGGACGTTTTCGCCGCGCTCGGCGACGCGTGGGAGTCGGGCCGCCTCCAAGAGGCGGTCGCGACGAGCCTCGAGCGCGGGGTCATCGGCTTCCTGATCGCAATCGCCGTGGGCACGCCCCTCGGGCTGCTGCTCGCCGAGGTCAAGCCGCTGCGCCGGGCCATGGGCCCGATCATCTCCGGCCTGCAGGTGCTGCCATCGGTGGCGTGGGTGCCGGCCGCCATCATCTGGTTCGGCCTCAGCGACGCGACGGTCTACTTCGTGATCCTGATGGGCGCGATCCCGTCGATCGTCAACGGGCTCATCTCCGGCGTCGAGCAGGTGCCGCCACAGCTGCGTCGCGTGGGCACCGTGCTCGGCGCGAGTCGGACGCAGCTCGCCACCATCGTGATCCTGCCGGCGGCGCTTCCGGGCTACGTCGCCGGGCTCAAGCAGGGCTGGGCGTTCTCGTGGCGCTCCCTTATGGCCGCTGAGATCATCGCGACGGGCGGGACGATCGGGTTCGGCTTGGGGGCGATGCTCGATCAGTCCCGCGAGCTCGCCGACCTCGCCGGCGTACTCGGAACCATCCTCCTCATCCTCTTCATCGGCATCCTCATCGAGCTGCTCTTCTTCGGCCCGCTCGAGCGGCGGATGCTCCGCGGACGCGGGCTGCTCGTCACGGGAGGCGCCAAGTGACCGCCTCGACCGGGCGCGTCACGCTCGTGGGAGCGGGCCCGGGCGATCCCGGCCTGCTCACGGTGCGGGGCCTGCGCGCGCTCGAGGCGGCCGACGTCGTCGTGGCCGACCGGCTCGGCGCCCGCGCGGTGCTGGACGAACTCCAACTGGATGCCGAGATCGTGGATGTCGGGAAGCTGCCCGGCCACCACGCGGTGCCGCAGGACAACATCAACGAACTGCTGGTCGGCCTCGCCCGCGCCGGCAAGCGCGTCGTCCGCCTCAAGGGCGGCGACCCCTTCATCTTCGGCCGCGGCGGCGAAGAGGTGGAGTTCTGCCGGGCGGCGGGCGTCGACGTCGAGGTCGTCCCCGGGGTGACGAGCGCCATCTCGGTGCCCGCGATCGCCGGCATCCCCCTCACCCACCGCGGCATCGCGACGACCTTCACCGTCGTCACCGGCCATGACCAGATCGTCGCGCTCGGCGGCGGTCGCGACCACACCGTCGTGCTGCTGATGGGCGTCGGAACGCTCGCACACTCCGCGCACGTGCTCGCCTCCGGCGACCGCGGCGGCGACTGCCCCGTCGCGATCATCGAAGACGGCTACGGCGCGCGCCAGCGCGTCACGATCGGCACGCTCGACACGATCGCCGCGCAGGCGGCCCTGCGCAGCATCCGCTCACCCGCCGTGATCGTCGTCGGAGACGTCGTCACGCTCAGCCCCTACGCTCCCCAGGCGATCGCCGACGCTCGCCCCGCACCCGTCACCGAGGAGAGCCTCCTCGGTGCTCCCCACCGAAAGGCATCGCAGCAATGACCCTCCCGACCCTCCGCGTCGCGATCGTCGGAGCCGGCCCGGCCGGCATCTACGCGGGCAACATCCTCCGCCGTCAGGTCTCCGAATACGGCGGCGACGTGACCATCGATCTCTTCGAGTCGCTGCCCGCACCGTACGGCCTGATCCGCTACGGGGTCGCCCCCGATCACCCGCGCATCAAGGGCATCGTCAACTCGCTGCACGAGATGCTCGACTCGGGCGACGTGCGGCTCATCGGCAATGTCGAGATCGGGCGCGACATCGAGGTCGACGAACTGCGCGAGCGCTACGACGCGGTCATCTTCGCGACCGGCGCCCTCCGCGATGCTCCGCTGGAGGTTCCCGGCATCGACCTGCCGGGCTCGTACGGCTCGGCCGACTTCGTCGCCTGGTACGACGGTCACCCCGACGTGCCGCGCGAATGGCCCCTGACGGCCGAATCGATCGCGGTCATCGGCAACGGCAACGTCGCGCTCGACGTGGCGCGTGTTCTGGCGAAGCATCCGGCCGACCTGCTCTCGACCGACATCCCCGCCAACGTCTACGACGGTCTCGTGGCATCGCCCGTGACCGACGTGCACGTCTTCGGGCGCCGCGGGCCCGGGCACGTGAAGTTCACGCCGATCGAGCTTCGCGAGCTCGGCGAGATCCGGGATGTCGACATCGTGGTCTACGACGAGGACTTCGAGGCCGCGGCCGGCGACCCGCACGCCGAGGCGCTGCACGCGAGCAACAACCAGGTCAAGGTCATGACGCGCACGCTCAACAGCTGGCGCAAGCCCGCCGGTTGGACGCCGACCGCGTCGCGCCGGCTGCACCTGCACTTCTTGCACAGCCCCGTCGCGATCACGGGCGACGGTCGCGTCGAGGCCGTGCGCTTCGAGCGCACGCGTCCCGTGGGCGACGGGTCCGTCGTGGGCACCGGCGAGTTCGTGGACTATCCCGTGCAGGCCGTCTATCGCGCGGTCGGCTACGCGAGCTCGCCGCTCCCCGGGGTGCCGTTCGACGAGCTGCGCGCGGTGATCCCCAACCGCGAGGGTCGCGTGATCGACGAGACCGGCACGCCGCTTCCGGGCGTCTACGCAACCGGCTGGATCAAGCGCGGGCCGGTCGGACTCATCGGTCACACGAAAGGTGATGCGCTCGAGACGATCACCCACCTGGTGTCGGATGCCGCCGCCGGCATACTTCCCGTTCCGGTGGTGGATGCCGACGCCGACGTGCTGGACCTGCTCGAGGAGCGCGGCGTGCCGTTCACGACGTGGGAGGGCTGGCTCGCCCTCGACGCACACGAACGCGGGCTCGGCGATGCGTTCGAGGGGGAGACCGTTCGCGAACGCGTGAAGGTCGTCTCGCGCGACGAGCAGGTCGAGATCTCGCGCTCCGGCGCGCTCATCGAGTCGTGACGTACGTCATCGCGCTGCCCTGCGTCGACGTCAAGGATCGGGCGTGCATCGACGAGTGCCCCGTGGACTGCATCTACGAGGGCGATCGCTCGCTGTACATCCACCCCGACGAGTGCGTGGACTGCGGCGCCTGCGAACCGGTCTGCCCCGTGGAGGCGATCTACTAC
>NZ_DATMIO010000089.1:0-4114 GCF_035554235.1 Microbacterium sp.
AGCGCGACGACCTCACTGCGCAGCGGGCGTCGGCCCTCGCCTCGCTCGCCACCGCGGCCCAGACCCTCGCCGACGCGCGGCGCACCGTCGCCGCGGCCCGCGGCGAGCACGCGAGCGTCGCGGACCGGATCGGCGAGGCCGAGCGGCGCATCCGCCTCGCCGATGAGCTCGCCGCACTGATCCGTGAGACCGCCCACAGGACCGACGCGGCCGCGACCGCCGCGGACGACCTCGAGGAACGGCTCGCCGCGAGCGGGTTCGGCGACGTCGCGATGGCCGCGGGGGCGCTGCGCGACGCATCGACCCGGACCGCGCTCGACACTCGCATCCGTCGGTACGATGCCGACCTCTCCGCAGAGAAGTCCGCGCTCATGCAACT
Source organism: Microbacterium sp. (assembly GCF_035554235.1). GTDB lineage: Bacteria > Actinomycetota > Actinomycetes > Actinomycetales > Microbacteriaceae > Microbacterium. The sequence goes on from NZ_DATMIO010000089.1 coordinate 380, forward strand.
CGAGCTCGAGATGCTCCCCGAAGAACCCGTCGACCCCGCCGAGGCCGCCGCCGTCCTCGCTCGCGCCGAGGAGGGCTGGCGGGCCGCCGTCGGTGCCCGGGCACAGGCCGAGCAGCGCGCCGAGGCGCTCGCAGACAGCTGTGCGCGGGCCGAATTCGCGCACGACGCGATCGCCGACCTCGCCGCGGAGGTCGCGGTGATCGAGCGCCTCGCGCACACGGTCTCGGGCCGCGCACCCAACACGCGCCGCATGAAGCTCGAGACGTTCGTGCTGGCGGCCGAGCTCGAGGAGATCGTGGCCGCGGCCAACGTGCGACTCGGCGAGATGTCGGGCGAGCGCTACAGCCTGCAGCACTCCGACGCCCTCGCGGCCCGGGGCGGCGCGTCCGGGCTGGGCCTGGAGGTCATGGACCGCTACACCGGGCGGCCGCGGCCCGCGCAGTCGCTTTCGGGGGGCGAAACCTTCCTCGCCTCGCTCGCCCTCGCGCTCGGGCTGGCCGAGGTCGTCACCGGCCGCGCCGGGGGCGTCACGCTAGACACCCTCTTCATCGACGAGGGCTTCGGCGCGCTCGACGCCGAGACGCTCGATGTGGCGATGCGCACGCTCGACGAGCTGCGACAGGGCGGCCGCACCGTCGGTGTTATCAGTCACGTCGAGGCGATGAAAGACCAGCTGCCCGCGCAGCTGCGCGTCGAGGTCACGCCCGAAGGCTGGAGCGCGGTCCACCAGGACGCGCGGCAGGGTGCGGCGGTGTTCGCGAACCTCGAGTAGCGGCAACTCGTGGGCCGATCGCGAAATAGGCTGGGCCCATGAACAGAAGCACCGTCTGGACCGTCCTGGGGGTCATCGCGGCCATCGTGATCGCGTGGATCCTCGTCGACATCGCCTTAGCACTGCTCTGGTTCATCGGCAAGCTCGTCATCGTGCTGATCGTCGCCGCGGTGGTGTTCTTCGTGCTGCGGGGCGTGTTCTCCCGCCGGTCGAGCTCCGACGCCTGAGGCCCTCCCGCGCGCGGGGGCGCTCTGCGAGACTGAGGCGCATGGACTCCGTGCTGCTCGATGCTCCCGAAGGAATCCTCGCGCGCCTGGGGTGGGATCCCCGCCTCGACGAGCGTGCTCGCGTCGTGGCGCTCGCCCGCGAGCTCGTGGCCGCGCACGAGAACGCCGACGCGACCACCGTGCGCGTCGACGGCGAGACACCCGCGCAGTCCGGCCATCACGTCCAGCTCGAGGCGACGGTCGCGGGAAAGCCGGTGCCGCTCACGATCAAGGCCGTCAGCTTCCGCACCGCGACGGTGGCCGCCGTCGCCGATGCCGCGGTGCCGATCGGGCTCGACATCCGCGATCTGACGCCCGACGAGGTGACGCTTCGTGAGATGCGCCGCCACTCGCACCTGATCGACGGGGGGAGCGACCACGTGCTGCTCAACCACTGGACGCGTGTGCAGGCCGTGCTCGCCGCGGACGGACGGGGGCTCCGCGTCCACCCCGAGCAGGTACGCCTCGACGCGCCCCTCAACAAGGGCTGGGTCTCCGATCGTCGCGTGTTCTACCGCCTCAAGGACCTTTCGCGCGATGCGTGGGTCATCACCCTCGCGTACGGCGGATTCCCGGGGCACTGAGCCCGGCGCCGCACCCCGTCACATGTGCTCGGGCAGCGCGGCATCCAATTCCGCGAGCCACGCGCGCGCGTTTCCATCCGATGGCGCGCGCCAGTCGCCGCGCGGTGACAGCGAGCCGGCCGGCGACACCTTCGGGCCGTTCGGGATGGCCGATCGCTTGAACTGCGCGAACGCGAAATAGCGCTGCAGAAACACCCGCAGCCACCGGGTGATCGTCGGGAGGTCGTACGCGTAGTGATCGGCCTCGGGGAATCCGGGCGGCCAGGCCCCGGCATCCTTGTCGCGCCACACATGCGAAGCGAGGAAGGCGATCTTCGAGGGGCGCAGGCCGTACCGCAGGATGTGGAACAGCGCGAAGTCGTGGAGCGCGTAGGGACCGATCGCGTCTTCGGTGGACTGCACCTTGCCGTCCTGGCCGACGGGGACCAGCTCGGGGCTGATCTCGGTGTCGAGCACGGACTGCAGCACCGCCTTCGCTTCGTCGCTGAGCGCCGTCGAGCCCTCACCGTCGCTCGCGCCGCCGTCGCCGATCGCGGGTGCGTGCGAGATCACCCAGCGGATCAGGTGCTGGACGAGCGTCTTCGGAACGCCGGTGTTGACGGCGTAGTGGCTCATCTGGTCGCCCACGCCGTAGGTGGCCCAGCCGAGGGCCAGCTCCGACAGGTCGGACGTGCCGATCACCATCCCGCCGTTCTGGTTGGCGAGCCGGAACAGGTAGTCGGTGCGCAGGCCCGCCTGCACGTTCTCGAACGTCACGTCGTGCACCGGCTCGCCGTCGGCGAAGGGGTGCTTGATCTTCGTGAACAGTTCGATCGCGGCATCCCGGATGTCGATCGTCTCGATCGAGGCGCCGATCGCCTCCGCGAGGGCGATGGCGTTCGACTTCGTGTGCTCGGAGGTCGCGAAGCCGGGCATCGTGTAGGCCAGGATGTCGGAGCGCGGGCGCCCCATGCGGTCCATGGCGCGCGCGACGACGAGCAGGGCGTGCGTGGAGTCCAGGCCCCCGCTGACGCCGATGACGGGCTTGGGCCGTCCGATGGCCTCCAGGCGCTGCACGAGGCCCGTCACCTGGATGTTGAACGCCTCGTAGCAGTCCTGCGCGAGGCGGGCGGGGTCATCGGGCACGAACGGGAAGCGGTCGAGCGGGCGGCGAAGCCCGATATAGCGGGCGGGCGGGTCGAGCTCGAAGTGCACGGTGCGGAACCCGCCGGTGCGAGCGCCGTGGGTGCGGCGATTGTCGTCGAACGTGCCCTGGCGCAGACGATCCTGCCGAAGGCGGTCGAGGTCGACATCGGCGACCGAGCGCCGCGGCCCGTCGGGGAACCGCTCGGTTTCGACGAGCAGGTTCCCGCCCTCGTAGATCATCGTCTGGCCATCCCACGACACATCGTTCGTCGACTCGCCCATTCCGGCGGCGGCATACGCGTAGGCGGCGAGGCAGCGCAGCGATTGGGACTGCGACAGCGACTTGCGGTCGTCGGCGCGCGCGATCGTGATCGGGCTGCCCGACAGGTTCGCGAGCACGGTCGCCCCGGCGAGGGCCGCCTCCGACGACGGCGGGATCGGCACCCACACGTCCTCGCACACCTCCGCGTGCACGACGAGGCCCGGAACGTCCAGTGCCTCGAACAGCAGGTCGGGGCCGAACGGGGCCTCGACCCCGCCGATCACGAGATACTCGCCGCTCTGATCGTCGCCCGGCGCATACCAGCGGCGCTCGTAGAACTCCCGGTACGTCGGAAGGTACGACTTCGGTGCCACCCCGAGCACCTCTCCGCGATGGATGATGACGGCGCAGTTGTAGAGGCGGTTGCGATGCCGCAGGGGAGCGCCGACGATCAGCACGGGGAAGAGATCGGCGGATGCCTCCACCAGGCGCTCGATGGCGATCACCACGGCATCGAGCACCGGATCCTGCAGGACGAGGTCGTCGATCGCGTATCCCGTGAGACACAGCTCGGGGAAGACGGCCACGGCCACGGCGTCGGCATCGCACGCGCGAGCCGCGTCGAGCACCGCCTCGGCGTTCGTCGCGGGGTCGGCGATGGCGACGGGGATCGTGCACGCCGCCACGCGCGCGAACCCATGGCGGTACGCGCTCTCGAAGGGCAGG
>NZ_DATMIO010000090.1:0-2559 GCF_035554235.1 Microbacterium sp.
CGGGAGATACTAGGATCGCGCCGCCGGGCTCGTCCCGGGGTCCGCATCGTGCATGATCCTCAAGTCCGGAAGTGGAAGGACACCCTCGAAGTGACCTACGTGATCGCTCAGCCATGCGTCGACGTCAAGGACCGGGCATGCATCGAGGAGTGTCCCGTGGACTGCATCTACGAGGGCAGCCGCTCCCTGTACATCCACCCCGACGAGTGCGTGGACTGCGGCGCCTGCGAACCGGTCTGCCCGGTCGAGGCGATCTACTACGAGGACGATCTTCCCGAGGAGTGGTCGGATTACTACAAGGCGAACGTCGAGTTCTTCGAGATCTCGACGGACTCGGTAGAGGCGGTCGGATCGCCGGGCGGCGCGGCGAAGGTCGGCGTGATCCACATGGACCACCCCTTCATCGAAGCCCTCCCGCCGCAGGACGGCGGCCATGACTGATGTCGCAGGCCCCGGAGTACTCGCCGACGAGCCGGTCGTGGATGCGCTCGTCATCGGTGGCGGGCCTGCCGGGCTCTCGGCCGCGCTGAACCTCGGGCGTGCCCGTGCGAGCGTGCTGGTGGTGGATGCCGGGCGCCCGCGCAATGCGGCGACGCTGCGCTCGCACGGGTTCCTTACCCGCGACGGGATCTCCCCGCTCGAGCTGCGCAAGCTCGCACGCGCGGAGCTCGACGCCTATCCGGGCGTGCGGGTCATCGAGCGGGCCGTGGTCTCGTCTCTCGTGAGCGTGCCGGATGCCGAAGGTGGCATACGATTCCGCGCGGCCCTGGACAGCCGCGGGCGCGGTGCGCCGACGACGGTGTCGGCGCGGTCGGTGGTGGTGGCCGCGGGCCTGCGCGAAACCCTGCCGGCCATCCCGAGCCTGCGCGCCTTCTACGGCATGTCGCTGTTCAGCTGCGCGGCCTGCGACGCCTGGGAGCTTCAGGACCGCCCACTCGCCCTGATCGGCGAGACACCCGATCTTCCGACCCGGGCGCGGCTGATCGCGCGCTGGACCGACGACCTCACGGTCTTCACGAACGGGGCGGACGTCGTCGACACGGTCGAGGAGGCCGAGCTTTCGGCATCCGGAATCGTCGTCGAGCGGCGACGGATCGACGACCTCGAGGGAGAGCGCGGCGCCGTCTCGGCCGTGCGGCTCGAAGGCGGCACCCGCATCGCGATCGACGGTGGATTCGTGCGACCGCAGTGGCACCCGGCGCTCGATTTCCTCGCGCACCTCGACGTCGATCGCGACCTCGAAGGGCATCTTCTCGTCGACCGCTCGGGTCGCGCGAGCATCCCGGGCTTGTACGGAGCAGGCGATGCGGCCGCTCCGGGTCCTCAGCAGCTCATCGTGGCGGCGGGCCAGGGCGCACGGGCCGCGGCCGTGCTCATCCATGACCTCGTGGGCGTGCGCACCGCGCACTGAGCCCCGGCCCTACCCCTCTCTTCGGGTTCGGGACGCCCCCACCCCCTCTCCAATTTCGGGTTCGGGGCGCCCTACAATTTCGGGTTTGGGGCGCATCTCCTCCGTCGGGGCGCAATTCCTGCGCCCCGGCGGGGTTTCTGCGCCCCAAACCCCCACGGTGGCCAGCCCTCGCCGCTTTATCGGAGGACACCGCGGACTTGCCGTGCACACCCGGTCGCACGCGCTACCGAGTTGATCAGCCCGAGGGCAGTTCTGCGCCGCGAAGACGCGCCGCCGGACGGGTTACCAACCGGCGTCTTCGACGATGATCGCATCGAGGATCGCGTTGCGGCCCGACGACTCAGGGAACTTCTCCGGCGTCGCCGACACGATCAAGGTGTGTGCACCGGATGGCAGCGCACCGCTCTCGAACACGATCTGGCGGTACCGTGTCATCGGAGAGTACCCGTCGATCTTTCCCACCAGCTTGCCGTCGATGCGCACCTCGCTGATGCCCGACGAGGGCGTCGTGCGCGCCTCTATGAGCACTTTGGTGCCGGTGAACCGCAGGTAGTAGCCCGCGCCCAGCGTTTTCGGGTATCTGACGGAGCCGCCGAAATCTCGAGTGCTGCTCGTGGTTGCCCACGTTCCGGACCAGGCGATGCGCGGCGACACGTCATCGAACGTCGTTACGGTGTGACCGCTTTCGAGCACGCCCTTCTCGATGACCTTGTCCCACGTGGCGGCCGCGATTTTCGCCTGTCCTTCGATCGAGGGGTGGAAGTAGTCGCGCGTCGAGATGTCGCCGAGGGCGATCGGTACGTCGTGCACCGCATCGCCGTCGTGCCAGCACCGCTCGGCCGCGGCGCAGGCGGCGCGGATCACGATGTTGAGCGCATTGACCCGGGTCTCGACCGACGCGCGGCGAGCGACCGCCGCGGGGGATCGGTCGAGCGGATCGCTCAGCAGGACGGGGCAGAACCCGGTGACTGCCCAGGTGAGTCGCGCCTGGGCCGAGTCACGCGCTGCAAGGTACATCTGGGTGAGGTTGGGAATGGATGCCACGAAGATCTTCGCGTCCGGAAGGCCGGCGTTCAATGTCGCCAGGGTCGCCACGAGATCTGCGCGCGCCGCGTGGGGCGACGGCAGCTCGTCCACCGTCTCGGCGT
>NZ_DATMIO010000091.1:0-16203 GCF_035554235.1 Microbacterium sp.
GGGTGAGTGCGTGCAGCTCTTCGAGCAGCGGCTGCTCGAGGGCGGCGACGATCAGCAGCACGAGGTCGGCGCCGGCGGCCCGGGCCTCGAGCACCTGGTACGGGGTGGCGATGAAGTCTTTGCGCAGCACGGGAACCGAGACCGCCCCGTGCACGGCGACGAGGTCTTCGAGACTGCCCTTGAAGCGCCGCCCCTCGGTCAGCACGCTGATCGCCGAAGCGCCGCCGCGCTCGTAGAGGCCGGCCTGCAGCGCGGGATCGGGGATGCTGGCGAGGTCACCGCGCGAGGGGCTCGCCCGCTTCACCTCGGCGATGATCTTGACGCGTTCACCGGGCGCAAGCGCAACCATGGCATCGCGAGCGGCCGGCGCGGACAGCGCGGCGCGCTCGACGACGGCGAGCGGACGTGTCACGGCGCGGCTGTTCGCGTCCTCGACTGCGCCGGCCGTGAGGTCGGCGAGCATGCTTGGACTCACTGGCGCTCGCTCAGCACGAGTGATCAATGCTCTTTCGCGATGACTTTGTCGCCGCCGACGCCGTAGCCGGCCTTGGCCATGGCCCAGCCGACGAGCAGACCCACGACGACGAGCCCGGCGGATGCCCAGACGAGCCACGCCCAGTCGAAGAAGTAGGCCACCGTTCCGATGCCGATCGCGACGAGCATGATCGTCACGGCCGTCCACGCGGCGGGCGAGTGTCCGTGACCGGGGTCGCCGATGGGGTTGGTCATAGTCTCCTCCGAGGGGATTGCGAGCGCGTTTCAGTCTAGTGGGGCGGCTCAGCGGGTGGGATCCTCGCCGCGCGACAGGCCATCCCACGAGTCGACCGCATCGAGCGGCGCGGCCGGGGATGCCGTCGACGTGGCCGCATCGGTGCGGTACCGGCGGCCGGCGCCGCGCCACGTGCGCGCGGTGACGAGCGTGAGGATGCCGGCCGCGAGCAGCAGGACCCAGCCGACGAGCGTGACGACGGGCCACGGGGTGATCGTGACCGCCGCGACGAGATCGGCCACGGCATCCGCGCCGCTGATGCCGGTGGCACCCGTCACGGTCGATGCGACGGCAGAGGTGGGGCGTTCGACGAACGAGACCCAGGTCTGCCACCCGAGCACGGCGGCGATCGCGACGGTGAGCGCGCCGAAGACGTAACGGAGAACGAGCCCGACGATCGACAGGGCGGCACCCAGCGCGAGCACGGCCAGGCTGAGCGGAGCCAGCACCGGGATCGCCGCGGCGCCGGCGACGAGCAGCGCCTCGTCGGCTCCCTGGGTCAGTGTCACGGTCAGCCAGGTCTGGGTGGAGGAGATGACGCCGAGGGCGCCGGCTGCCAGCGTCGCCGTGACGGCGAGCAGCCGGGCCCTGCGGATCACGGGGTCTCCCCGGGGTCGGCGCCGACGACGGCGTGCAGATCGTCGGCGTCGAAGCACGTGCGGGTGCCCGTGTGGCACGCGGGCCCGACCTGGTGCACCTCGATCAGGACGGCGTCGCCGTCGCAGTCGAGTCGTGCCGCCTTGACGTGCTGCGTGTGCCCGGACGTGTCGCCCTTGCGCCAGTATTCCTGGCGCGAGCGCGACCAGAAGGTGACGCGGCCCGTGGTCAGCGTGCGGCGCAGGGCCTCGGCATCCATCCATCCCAGCATGAGCACTTCGCGGGTGTCCCACTCCTGGATGATCGCCGCGACGAGCCCGTCGGCATTGAAGGCGACCCGGGCGATGCGGTCTTCGAGCGCGCTCACTTCACCCATCGCACGTCGATCCCATCCGCCCGCAGGGCATCTTTGACATCGCCCACGGTGAGGGCGCCGGAGTGGAACACGCTTGCGGCGAGAACGGCGTCTGCGCCGGCGTGCAGGGCGGGGGCGAAGTGCTCCACGCCGCCCGCGCCGCCGGAGGCGATGACGGGCACGCTCGACACCTCCCGCATGAGCCGGATGAGCTCGAGGTCGAAACCCTGCTTCGTGCCGTCGGCGTCGATCGAGTTGACGAGCAGTTCGCCGGCTCCGCGCTCGATGGCCTCGCGCGCCCACTCGAGCGCGTCGAGCGTCGTCTCGGTGCGGCCGCCGTGGGTCGTCACCACGAAGCCGCTCTCGGTGGCTTGCGAGCGTTTGACGTCGAGCGAGAGGACGAGCACCTGGGCTCCGAAGCGGTCGGCGATCTCATCGACGAGTGCGGGGCGTGCGATGGCCGCGGAATTGACGCCGATCTTGTCGGCGCCGACCGAGAGCAGGCGCGCCACGTCGTCGGCGGAGCGCACTCCCCCGCCTACCGTCAGCGGGATGAACACCCGCTCGGCGGTGCGCCGGACTACGTCGTACGTCGTCGACCGCTCGTCGACGGTGGCGGTCACGTCGAGGAATGTGATCTCGTCGGCACCCTGTGCGAAGTAGCGGTCCGCGAGCTCGACGGGATCGCCCATGTCGCGCAGGTTCGCGAAGTTCACGCCCTTGACGACGCGCCCCGCGGCGACATCGAGGCACGGGATGACGCGGCAGACGAGACTCATCGGCGCACCTACAGCCTCGCGTTGTGGATCTCGGTGACGATGATGGCGCGCGCGCCGATGGCGTAGAGGGCGTCCATGACCTGGTTGACGCCCTTCCGCGGGCTCATCACCCGGACGGCCACCCACTCCGGGTCGCGCAGGGGCGAGATCGTCGGCGACTCGATGCCGGGGGCGACCGCGACGGCGGACTCGACGAGGTTCGCGGGCAGGTCGTAGTCGACCATCACATACCGGCGTGCGACCATCACGCCGCGCAGGCGGCGAAGGAGCGTTTCGGTGCCTTCGACCTCCTCGGGCGCGGTGATCAGCACCGCCTCCGACTCGAGCAGGATCGGTCCGAAGATCTCCAGACCCGCCTGCTTGAGCGTGGTTCCGGTCGAGACGACATCCGCCACCGCGTCGGCTACGCCCAGGCGTACCGCCGATTCGACCGCGCCGTCGAGCGGCACGAGGTCGACGGCGACGCCGTGCTCGTCGAGATACCCGTCGACGAGCCCGGGGTAGGCGGTCGCGACGCGTACGCCCTCGAGGTCCTCCAGGGTCGAGAAGCGCCCCGGGGGGCCTGCGAAGCGGAACGTGGAGTCGGCGAATCCCAGGGATTCGATCTCGCGCGCAGGCATCCGGGCATCGAGCAGCAGGTCGCGCCCCGTGATGCCGACATCCAGCGCCCCCGAGCCGACGTACGTCGCGATGTCGCGCGGGCGGAGATAGAAGAACTCGACGCCGTTGTGCGGGTCGATCACGTGCAGGTCTTTGGGGTCGCGGCGAAGCGTGTAGCCCGCCTCGGCGAGCATCTCGGAGGCCGTGTCAGCGAGGGAGCCCTTATTGGGCACGGCGATACGCAACATGGATGCGGCAGCTTTCGGTGTCGGAGAAAAGGGGCTGGGCTCGGGGTCAGAGATGTCGGTAGACATCCTCGAGCGAGATGCTCTTCGCGAGCATCAGCACTTGCAGGTGATACAGCAGCTGGGAGATCTCCTCCGCGGCGGCCTCCTGCGACTCGTACTCCGCGGCCATCCACACCTCGGCGGCCTCTTCGACGATCTTCTTGCCGATCGCGTGCACCCCGGCATCGAGCTGCGCGACGGTCCCGGAACCTTCCGGCCGTTCGGCAGCGCGCGTCGCGAGTTCCGCGAACAGCTCGTCGAAAGTCTTCACCATGCCAGGGTACCGGCCCCGCGAGTGCCCGCGGAGCCGTGCGACGCGTGTGCGCTGATCAGTGCGAGTGCCGGGCGGCCATCGAGCGGAGGGCGGCGATCGCGGCGCCGGGGTCGGCCGCGCCGAACACCGCGGAGCCGGCGACGAACGTGTCGGCTCCGGCCTCGGCCGCCTGGGCGATCGTCGACTCGGAGATGCCGCCGTCGACCTGGAGCCACACGGCGCTCCCCCGCCGCCGCGCCTCGTCCGACAGCATCCGCAGCTTCGGCATCGTCTCGGGCATGAACGACTGGCCGCCGAAGCCGGGCTCGACCGTCATCACCAGGATCTGGTCGAACTCGTCGAGCACATCGAGCAGCCCGTCGATCGGCGTGCCCGGCTTGACCGCCACGCCGGCTCGCGCGCCGATGCCGCGCAGAGTGCGCGCGAGCGTCACGGGTTCGGCCGCGGCCTCGAGGTGGAACGTGACCGATGCCGCACCGAGCTCGGCGTAGCCGGGTGCCCAGCGGGCCGGATCGGTGATCATCAGGTGCACATCGAGCGGGACCGGGCTCGTCGCCTGCACGCGCTCGACCATCTGCGGGCCGAACGTCAGATTCGGCACGAAATGGTTGTCCATGACGTCGACGTGCACGAAGTCGGCGCCCGCGATGCGGGCCAGATCCGACTGCATGTTCGCGAAGTCGGCGGCGAGAATGCTGGGGTTGATGCGGGGCTGCGAGTCTTCGGGGGGCACGCGTCCATTATGGCGAGTGCGCCGATAGGGTCAGGTCCGTGGACCCCATCCTCCAGCTGCTCGATGGCATCTTGGCCGACATTCGCCCGAACGACGGCGGCCAGACCGCCCAGTACATCCCCGAGCTCGCGACAGCGGAGCCCGACCTCCTGGCCCTGGCGATCGTCGGCCCCCGCGGTGCGGTCCTGTCGGTCGGCGACGATCACGCCGAGTTCAGCATCCAGTCGATCTCCAAGCCGTTCGTGCTCGCCCTCGCCCTCGCCGACCTCGGCCGGGAGGAGGTGTTCCGCCGCGTCGGTGTCGAACCGAGCGGCGAGCCATTCAACGCGATCAGCCTCGAGCCGGCCACCGGACGGCCCGCCAACCCGCTCGTCAACGCGGGGGCCATCGCCACGACCGCGATGCTGCCGGGCGACGGCATCGACTCGCGCACGGCGGCGATCGTGGCGGGACTGTCGCGCTTCGCGGGGCGGTCGCTGTGGATCGACGAGTCCGTGTACCGGTCGGAGTCGCAGACGGGGCATCGCAATCGTGCCCTGGGGCATCTGATGCGCTCGTACGACATCATCACGGGCGATGTCGATGAGGCCCTCGAGGTCTATTTCCGGCAGTGCTCGATCCTGGTGACGGTGCGCGACCTCGCGGTCATGGCCGCGACCCTCGCCTTCGGTGGCCGCAATCCCACGACGGGGGTGCAGGTCGTCTCCCCCGCGGTCGCGCGCGATGTCATCTCGGTCATGTCCAGCTGCGGGATGTACGACTTCTCCGGCGAGTGGCTGCTGCGGGTCGGCCTTCCCGCCAAGAGCGGTGTCAGCGGCGGCCTGCTCGCCGTGGCTCCGTCGCAGTTCGGGGTCGGGGTGTTCAGCCCGCGGCTGGACGCGCACGGCAACAGCGTGCGGGCGGCGGCCGCCCTCGAGCGACTTTCGAGCGACTTCGAGATGCACCTGCTCGAATCGCACGCAGGCATCGCCGAGCCGACCATCCGCATCGAGCGCAACGACGGCGAGACCGTCGTGCGCCTGGGTGGCGAGCTCGGCATCAGCGGCATCGAGCGGGTCATGACGGTCGTGGCCGAGCTCGCCGACTCCGAGAAGATCACGATCGACGGGACCGACCTCGCCCGCACGCACCCCGCGGTGCTCGTCGTGCTGCGCACCCAGCTCGGCGAGAGCGACGGCGTGCGGATCATCGGCTGAACCCGCGAATCGCTCGCTAGAGGCGGCGCAGCAGCGTGATGAACATCGCATCCGTGCCGTGCCGATGCGGCCAGAGCTGGGCGCGGCCCGATCCGTCCGAGGGCGCCGGCAGGTCGAGCGGGGTCGCGCTGACCTCCTGCAGCACCTGACGCGCGTCGAGCTCCTCGATGCGATCGCCCCACGCCCGCCGCGCGTCGGCGACGACCGCCGTTGTCTCGGCCAGGTGCGGAGAGCAGGTCACATACGCCAGGATGCCGCCGGGAGCGAGCGCGCCGAGGGCGGCGTCGACGAGCTCGGCCTGGAGCCTCGCGAGGTCGGGCACGTCGGAGGGAGACTTGCGCCACCGCGCCTCCGGCCGTCGGCGGAGGGCGCCGAGCCCGGTGCACGGGGCATCGACGAGGATGCGGTCGTAACGCTGCGACCCGTCCGCGACGAGGTCGCGACCGTCCTCTTCGCTGACCTCGACCTCGAGCGGAACGCCCTCCACGGCCCCGCGCACGAGGCCCGCGCGTGCGGGGGTGATCTCGTTGGCATCGAGCCTCGCGCCACCCGCCAGCGCCTCCGCGGCGAGCACCGCGGTCTTGCCGCCGGGACCGGCGCAGAGATCGAGCCAGCGCTCGCCTTCGCGGATCGGCACGGCGCGGCTGAGGGCGAGGGCCGCGAGCTGCGAACCCTCGTCCTGCACGCGGATGCGTCCCTCCGAGCCTCTGACCACGGAATCGGGGTCGCCGCCGCCGAGCCGGAAGCCGATCGGCGAATACGGCGTGCGCTGCGCGTCCTCGGGCATCTCGCTGATGCCAGGCAGCGCCGCCATCGTCACCCCCGGCGAGATGTTGTCCGCAGCGAGCAGGGCGTCGATCTCGTGCGCCCGCCCTTCGGCCGCGAGCGCGCGGCGGAACGCCCGGATGATCCACACGGGATGCGCGGTGTGAAGGCCGAGTCGTTCGTCGTCGGAGCGGGCCGCCGCATCGATGCGCGACATCCACTCCCCCGGCGTCTCCCGCGAGATGCGTCGCAGAACGGCGTTCGTGAACCCGGATGCCGAATGGCCGAGGGCCTCGCGGGCGAGCGTCACGGACTCGTTCACCGCCGCGTGCGAGGCGACACGGGTGTGCAGCAGCTGATGGATCGCCAGGCGCAGGGCGTCGAGCACCGGCGGATCGATGTCGCGGACGTCGCGGGAAGATGCCGCCATGATGATGGCGTCGTACGTTCCCTGGCGGCGCAGTGTGCCGTAGGTCAGCTCCGTCGCGAGACCGGCGTCCTGCGTCGACAGGCCGGCGCGCGCGATCGCGCGCGGCAGCAGCAGGTTGGCGTAGGCATCCGACTCGTGCACCGCCCGCAGCGTGTCGAACGCGACCCGGCGCGCCGGCTGAACCGCGCTCATGTGCCCGCTCGCGCTTCGCCGCTGCGCACACCGCGCCACCAGTCGCCGGCGGCCATCGCCTGCTTGCCCGAGGGCTGCACACGCGATACGGCGATCGCCTGCGTCGCGGTGCCGATCAGGATGTCGCGGCCTCGCGCGGCGATCTCTCCGGGCCTCAGCGACACCGAGCCGTCGGGAAGGTGGGCATCGAGCAGTTTGAGGCGTATCCCGCCGACGGTCGTGTGCGCGCCCGGCTCGGGGGTGACCCCGCGGATGCGGCCCGAGATCGCTTCGGCGGATCGCTCCCAGTCGATCGCCCCATCCGCTTCGCTGAGCTTCGGGGCGAACGTTGCGACACCGGCCTGCGGGGCGGCGACCGCCGTGCCGTCCTCGATTCCCGCCACCACATCGCGGAGCAGCTCCGCGCCGAGCCCGGCGAGGTCGAACAGCACGTCCGCCGCGGTGGCGCGGGACGACACCGCGTAGCGGCGCTCGTCGTACACGTCGCCCGCGTCGAGCTCGGTCACGAGCTGGAACACGCTCGCACCCGTCTCCTCGTCGCCCGCGATCAGGGCGTGCTGCACCGGCGCCGCTCCCCGCCAGCGCGGCAGCAGCGAGAAGTGCAGGTTGATCCATCCGTGGGCGGGCGTGGAGAGCAGCGGTTCGCGCACGAGCCCCCCGTACGCCACGATCACGCCGAGTTCCGCATGGAGTGCCGCCAGCTGCGCGGTGGCCGCATCATCCAGCCGTGCCGTCTTGAGAACCGGCAGCCCGAGGTCTTCGGCGGCGGCGCCCACCGGCGAGGGCGTGATCACCCGCTTGCGTCCGAGGGGCGCGTCGGGGCGGGTGACGACCGTCGCGATGTCGTGATCGGATGCGGCGAGCACGCGGAGCGAAGGGACTGCCGCTTCGGGTGTCCCGGCGAAGATCAACCGCATGTCGCCTCCGTCAGAGCCCCGCGCCGTTCCTAGAGAAGCGGGTCCACGACGTCGACCCGCACTCTGAGTGTATTGCGCGGCGTCCGGCCCTTTGCTGCGCGGCGGGAGCGCAGTGCCTCCGCGACGACCGAGGAGCGCAGGCTGGAGGTGACGGCCGAGCCGCTCGCGTAGTCGAACCGCACGAGTGTGCGGGCATGCGGCACGTCCGAGCGCGGGTCTTCGTCGGGGAGCGGGCCGAGGATGGCGTCGGCCGCCATGTCGGGCACCGCCTCGCGCAGCGCCGCCAGCGCGCGATCGACGGCCGCCGGAGAACCCTCGAGCAGGGCGACCCGCGAAGCGGGGGGCATTCGCAGCGGTGCGCGGGTCACGAGCTCCGCCCGTGCGTAGGCGGGCTGCGTCCACGTGGCCAGCGCTCGTGCGACGCCCCCGGTCACCCCCACCAGGTGCACGGGCGCGCCCGGTGCCGCGAGGGCCGCAGCGTTCGACCACCAGCGCAGACACGACTCGGCGATGCGGAGCGACTCGGCGAGCAGCATCCGATCGCCGTCGAGCAGGATGACGGCGCGGTAGCCGCCGGCGGCCAGAGGTTCGGCACCCCTCGTCGCCACGACCAGCGCCGGACGTGCATCGACGTGGGTGACCGGATGATCGCCGTCGGCGACGATCACCCGGACGCCGGGGAACGCTCGCCCGAGTTCGTCGGCGGTGCGCTCGCTGCCGGAGGAGGCCAGGCGGAGCTTCGATGACTCGCAGTGCGGGCAGACCCAGCCGCGGGCGGCGCGTCCGCACCATCCGCACACCGGCACCGCGCGCGGGCCCGGTGCGTGGAGAGGCCCGGCACATTCGGGGCAGCGCGCCGGCTGACGGCAGTCCCCGCAGACGAGGACGGGTGAATAGCCGGGCCGTGCCACCTGCACGAGCACGGGCCCGTGGGCCAGCGCCTCGCGGGCGGCCCGGAACGCCGACGAAGGCACGCGCGCGGACTGCGCCTCACCCTGGACCGACGCGCTCAGGACGACTTTCGGGGCCTCCCGCCGGGCGGTCGCCACCTCGCGAAGCCACCCCACGGCGACGAGTCGCTCCACGTCGGTCGTGCGCGTATGACCCGCGAACAGCAGGGCGCCGCCGTCCAGCTCCTGGCGCACGAGGGCGGCATCCCGGGCGTGCACGTACGGGGCGAGGGGCTCCTCGAGGAGGGGATCGCCGTCGTCCCACACCGCGATGAGCCCCAGGTCGCGGACGGGGGCATAGACCGCCGACCGGTTGCCGATCACGATGCAGGGCGCCCGGCCGAGGGCCCGGAGGAACGAGCGGTAGCGCTCGGGGTTCGGGCGCCGCGCGTCGAAGCGCACGAGCGCCCCCTCTGGCAGCACGCCGTCGAACGCCGACTCGACCTGCTCCTGGTCGCGGTAGTCGGGGACGACGATGATCGCACTGCGGCCCTCCGCGAGCACGGTGACCGCGGCGGCCGCGAGGGTGAGGGCCCACGCGCCGACCTCGCCGCCGGCGGGTGCGATCGCCGGGCGGGGCGGGGCATCGAGCGCCACCCGCTCCCCCGCGGGCAGCGCATCGCCGAGCCCCGCGAACGGGGCGAGGGTCTTCAGAGCCCAGGCGCGCGCTTCGTCGGAGGGGACCGGCCGTGGCGGGGCATCCGCCGTCAGCCACGCCTTCTCGACCCGCACCTGGCGCTTGGGCAGCACCAGCCGGAGGATGTCGACGGCCGAGCCCGCGGCGCGATCGGCGACGCGGCGGGCCAGGGCGTACAGGTGCGGCGGCAGCACGGCGGCCGACGAGACGACGGCGTCGAGCTCGGAGAGCGGCCGCTCGGCGTCATCCGCCTCGCCCAGCTCGACGAGGTATGCGTCGACGAGGCGCCCCGCCGTTCGCAGCGGCACTCGTACGCGGACACCCGGTTGGGCCTCCGCCGCGAGGTTGTCGGGGATGGCGTAGTCGAAGAGCCTGTCGAGCTGCGGAAGGGGCGAGTCGATCAGCACGCGGGCGACGCGCCGCGGCATCCTCGCCGCCCCGCCGAGAGGCGGAGCCATCTCACGCCCCGGCGGCTGCGCGGAGCTCGTCGACCCGGTCGAGACGCTCCCACGTGAAGTCGGGAAGCTCGCGGCCGAAGTGCCCGTAGGCGGCCGTCTGGGCGTAGATGGGGCGGAGCAGGTCGAGCTGGTCGATGATCGCCTTCGGGCGCAGGTCGAAGACGTCGAGGATCGCGCGCGTGATGGCGTCGTCGGGCACGCGGCCGGTCCCGAAGGTCTCCACGTAGAGCCCCACCGGCTTGGCCTTGCCGATGGCGTAGGCGATCTGCACCTCGAGGCGGTCCGCGAGGCCTGCAGCAACCGCGTTCTTCGCAACCCAGCGCATCGCGTAGGCGCCCGAGCGATCGACCTTCGACGGGTCTTTGCCGCTGAACGCGCCGCCGCCGTGGCGCGATGCGCCGCCGTAGGTGTCGATGATGATCTTGCGCCCCGTCAGCCCGGCGTCGCCCTTGGGACCGCCGGTCACGAACGGTCCGGCGGGATTGATGTAGAACTTCACATCGGGCAGGTCGAGGCCCGTCGCCTCGAGGATGGGGTCGATGACCTCGGCCCGGACGGCGGCGCGCAGCGCCTTCTGCGAGATGTCCGGGTGATGCTGCGTCGAGAGCACGACCGATTCGACCGTCTTGGGCACCTGGCCGTCGTATCCGAGCGTGACCTGCGTCTTGCCGTCGGGGCGCAAAAACGGCAGGGCACCGCTCCGGCGCACTTCGGCGAGGCGCTCCGCCATGCGATGCGCCGTCCACGCCGCCATGGGCATGAGCTGCGGGGTCTCGGTCGTCGCGTAGCCGAACATGATGCCCTGATCGCCGGCACCCTGCTCGTCCCGGGGGTCGACGGAGCCGCCCTCGCGGCGCTCGAAGGCCTTGTCGACGCCGGCCGCGATGTCGGAGGACTGGGCGCCGATCGAGACGCTGACCCCGCACGACTCGCCGTCGAAGCCGGTGTCGCTCGACGTGTAGCCGATGCGATTGACCACGCCGCGGACGATGGCGGGGATCTCGACGTACGCGCTCGTCGACACCTCGCCCGCCACGTGCACGAGGCCCGTGGTGACGAGCGTCTCGACCGCGGCGCGACCGGTGGGATCGTCGGCGAGGATCGCATCGAGGATGCTGTCGGAGATCTGGTCGCAGATCTTGTCGGGGTGTCCCTCGGTGACGGACTCCGAGGTGAACAGACGCAGCTCAGTCATCGATGCTCCAGGTCGGCCCCGGGGTGCAGGGCGTGCTCCAGTACGGGTGCGGATCGGCACCAGTATGCCCGCGCCGTCCGACACTCGTCGGCGGCTGTCGCAGTGTGACGCTCGACGCGTCTCGCACCGCTACTCGACGTGGCGCAGGCGGAGCTTGTCCTCGTTGATCTCGTGCAGCGCGATCGTGAGCGGCTTGTCCTCGACCGAGGAGTCGACGAGCGGCCCGACGTTGTCGAAGAGGTTGCCCTCGTGCAGGTCGGAGTAGTAGTCGTTGATCTGGCGCGCACGCTTGGATGCGTAGATGACCAGCTGGTACTTCGAGTCGACCTTGTCGAGCAGGTTGTCGATGGGCGGGTCGATGATGCCCTGGTTCTTCGTTCCGGCCATGGCGAAACCTCCTGTTTCGGTGACGGATGTCAGTGAGAAGCGGCAGCGCACTGTGGGCGCGCGCCCTTCGATTCGCTTCGCTCGCTCAGGGACCGAGTCGATCCACAAGCGCTCAGCTCGTCGGGCGCGCGGGCGCCTGGACCAATTCTACGACCTCGCGCGACGCCGAGGCGACGTCGTCGTTCACGACGCGGTAGTCGAACTCGTTCTGGGCGGCCAATTCGGTGCGCGCGGTGCGCAGGCGACGGGCCCTCTCCTCGTCGTCTTCGGTGCCGCGGCCGACGAGTCTCTGGACGAGTTCGTCCCAGCTGGGCGGAAGCAGGAAGACGAGGGTGGCGCTCGGTTCCGCCTCGAGCACCTGTCGGGCGCCCTGCAGATCGATCTCGAGCAGCACCGTCTGCCCCTCGGCCAGTGCCTTCTCGATCGGCGCGCGCGGGGTGCCGTAGCGGTACTTGTTGTGCACGGTCGCGTGCTCGAGCAGCGCGCCCGAGGCGATGAGCCGGTCGAACTCCGCGTCGTCGACGAAGTAGTAGTGCTCGCCGTCGACCTCGGAGGGGCGCGGTGGGCGTGTCGTCGCCGACACCGAGAGGTGGATCTCGGGGTGGTGCTCCTGGATGTGCGCGGCCACCGTGCCCTTGCCGACGGCGGTCGGGCCGGCCAGGACGATGAGGCGGCTGCGGCCTGCCCGGGGCGCGGGCTCGGGCAGCCGGTCATCGAGCCAGCGGCCGAGGTCACGGCGCTGGCGCGCGCCCAGACCGCCGACGCGCTTGACCGGCGAGATGTCGAGCTGGCGCAGGATGCGATCGCGCTTGCCCTCGCCGATCGCGGGGATGCTGGTCAGAAACTCTGTGACGCGCATCGTGCCCGCGGGCGATGCCGGATCGGCGTAGGCGCGGCGCAGGAGCTCCTGCGGCGAGACGACGCGAGTGCTGACGTCGCGCTTGAGGCTCGCGCGGGCGCGCCGCGCGGCGACGGCCTTGCGGGATGCCGCGACGCGGTCGACCTCGGGCGGCCGCTGTCCGTCAACCATGTGAACTCCTGTACTCCCGAACGCGTGCGTCGATCGCCGCAGCAAGCCCGTCGGGCCCGGCCGCGAGCAGGCTGCGGCTCTCCGACGCGATGACGGCGGACGCGGCGCTGCCGAAGAGCCCGGCGAGCTCCCCCGGCTTCGCTCCCTGGTGACCGAACCCCGGAGCGAGGATCGGGGCAATGGGTGCGATCTGCGCCGGCAGCCCGGCATCCGCCCAATCGACCGTAGCGCCGATCACGAATCCGATGCTCGCCCACTCGCCGGGAACGGTCGAAACCGCGTTGAACCCCGAGACCTCGCGGGTGATCTCGGCCGCGATCGTCCGCTCCCCGCCGACGATCGCCCGTTGCTGGGCGTGCGCCTCGGGATTGCTGGTGGCGGCGAGCACGAAGACGCCCTTGCCGTGTGCGAGGGCGAAGCGGAAGGTGTCGACGAGCGAGAGCACCCCGAGGTAGGGGCTGACGGTGATCGCGTCGGCCTCCAGCGGCGAGCCCGGGGTGAGCCACGCGCGCGTGTAGGCGTCCATGGTCGTGCCGATATCGCCGCGCTTGGCGTCGGCGATCACGAGCAGCCCCGCCGCACGCGCCGCCGCGAGCACGTCCTCGAGGGCGGCGAACCCCGCCGAGCCGTAGCGCTCGAAGAACGACACCTGCGGCTTGACGATGCCGGCGCGGCCGGCCGCGGCATCCACCGTCCTCAGCCCGAACTCGCGCACGCCCGCGGCCGAGGCGTCCAGTTCCCACGCGCGGAGCAGGTGCTCATGCGGGTCGATGCCCACGCAGAGCGGGCCCCTCTCCCCCAGAGCCCCGCGGACGCGGTCGCCGAATGCGGGTGCGTCGCTCACAGGCGAGCCGCCCGTTCGATCGCGTATTCCTGCAGGCTCTTGACGTCGTAGCCGGCACGCACCGCGTCGAACGAGCTCACCGCGGCACCGAGCACCGCCATTGTCGTGAAGAGCGCCTTGTCGGCGGCGACGGCCGCGGCGCGGATCTCGTAGCCGTCGGCGCGCGCCGAGCGACCGCTCGGGGTGTTCACGACGATGTCGATCTCGCCCGCATTGATGAGGTCGACGATGTTCGTCTCCCCCGATTCCTGCGTCGCGCTGTACTTGTTCACGACCTCGACGGCGATGCCGTTGCGGGCCAGGATCTCGGCCGTGCCCTCGGTGGCGACGAGCGTGAAGCCGAGCTGCTGCAGGCGGTGCGCGGGAAGGATGACGGCGCGCTTGTCGCTGTCGGCCACCGAGATGAAGACCGTGCCCGTAAGCGGCATACCCCCGTACGCGGCCTCCTGGCTCTTCGCGAACGCGCGCGGGAAGTCGCGGTCGATGCCCATCACCTCGCCCGTCGAGCGCATCTCGGGGCCGAGCACGGAGTCGACCGTCTGCCCGTCCTTCGTGCGGAACCGCTTGAACGGCAGCACGGCCTCCTTGACCGACACCGGCGAGTCGAGGGGGACGCGCGACCCGTCGATCTGCGGCAGCAGCCCCTCGGTCTTGAGCTCGGCGATCGTGGCGCCCGCCATGATGCGCGCGGCGGCCTTCGCGAGCGGGATGCCGAGCGCCTTGGAGACGAAGGGCACGGTGCGGCTCGCGCGGGGATTCGCCTCGATGACGTACAGCACGCCCGCGCTGATCGCGAACTGCACGTTGATCAGGCCCTGCACGCCGACGCCCTGCGCGATCGCGAGCGTCGCCTCGCGCACGCGATCGACCTCGGTGCGGCCGAGCGAGATGGGTGGCAGCGTGCAGCTCGAGTCGCCGGAGTGGATGCCCGCCTCCTCGAGGTGCTCCATCACCCCTCCGATGTACAGCTCGTGTCCGTCGTACAGGGCGTCGACGTCGAGCTCGATGGCGTCGTCGAGGAACCGGTCGACGAGCAGCGGCATCCCCGGCCCGACGATCACCTCTCCCGCCGTTCGCACGAAGTAGTCGCGCAGGCTGGCCGTGTCGTACACGATCTCCATGCCGCGCCCACCGAGGACGAAGCTGGGACGCACGAGGATCGGGTAGCCGATGTCCTCCGCGACCCGTACGGCGCCCTCGACGTCGGTCGCGGTGCCGTGGCGGGGGGCGAGAAGCGCTGCCGCGTCGAGGATGTCGCTGAAGAGCTGCCGCTCCTCGGCGAGGTCGATGGCCGCGGGGCTCGTGCCGAGGATGCGGTAGCCGGCATCCTGGATGCCCTTCGCGAGGCCGAGGGGCGTCTGCCCGCCGAGCTGACAGATCACGCCCAGGATCTGGCCCGATCGGGCCTCGGCATGCAGAACTTCGAGCACGTCCTCCAGGGTCAGCGGCTCGAAGTAGAGGCGGTCGCTCGTGTCGTAGTCGGTCGAGACCGTCTCGGGGTTGCAGTTGACCATGACGGTCTCGTAGCCCGCTTCGGAGAGGGCGAACGACGCGTGCACGCACGAGTAGTCGAACTCGACGCCCTGGCCGATGCGGTTCGGGCCCGAGCCGATGATGACGATCTTGGTCCGCTCCGAGGGCTGCACCTCGGTCTCGAAGTCGTAGCTCGAGTAGTGGTACGGCGTGAGCGCGGGGAACTCGCCTGCGCACGTGTCGACGGTCTTGTAGACGGGACGGAGTCCGAACGCGTGGCGGATGCCGCGGATGCCGACCTCCGAATCGCCCCGCAGCTGTGCGATCTGGGCGTCGCTGAAGCCGTGCTCCTTCGCGATCCGGAGCACGTCCGGGCTGAGCTCGGCAGCGCCGTGCACGAACTCCGCGACTTCGTTGATCAGGACGATCTGATCGAGGAACCACGGGTCGATCCCGGTCGCCCCGAACAGCTGC
The DNA here is from genome assembly GCF_035554235.1 of Microbacterium sp. Lineage (GTDB taxonomy): Bacteria > Actinomycetota > Actinomycetes > Actinomycetales > Microbacteriaceae > Microbacterium. The sequence continues at coordinate 15,343 of NZ_DATMIO010000091.1, forward strand.
TCGACCGTGGCGCCCTTGCGGAGCGCCTGCTGCACCGTGACGATGCGGCCATCGGTCGGGACCGCGGCGATCTCGAGCAGCTGCTCGAGCGAGCGCGGCTCGACGCCCCAGTGGAAGCTCGAACCGCGCTTCTCGAGCGAGCGCAGCGCCTTCTGCAGCGCGGTCGCGTAGTTGCGGCCGATCGCCATGGCCTCGCCCACCGACTTCATCGTGGTCGTCAGCGTCGCGTCGGCGGCCGGGAACTTCTCGAACGCGAACCGCGGCACCTTGACCACGACGTAGTCGAGCGTGGGCTCGAAGCTCGCGGGCGTCACCTTGGTGATGTCGTTCGGGATCTCGTCGAGCCGGTAGCCGATCGCGAGCTTGGCCGCGATCTTGGCGATCGGGAACCCGGTCGCCTTCGACGCCAGCGCCGACGAGCGCGAGACCCGCGGGTTCATCTCGATCACGATGATGCGGCCGTCGGCGGGGTCGACGGCGAACTGGATGTTGCAGCCGCCCGTGTCGACGCCGACCGAACGGATGATGCCGATCGAGAGGTCGCGCAGCTGCTGGTACTCGCGGTCGGTCAGCGTCATCGCCGGCGCCACCGTGATCGAGTCGCCGGTGTGCACGCCCATGGGGTCGAAGTTCTCAATGGAGCACACGATCACGACGTTGTCGGCACGGTCGCGCATGACCTCGAGCTCGTACTCCTTCCACCCGAGGATCGACTCCTCAAGGAGCACTTCGGTCGTGGGGCTGAGGGCGAGCCCGGAGCCGGCGATGCGGTGCAGGTCTTCCTCGTTGTAGGCGAGGCCGGAGCCGCTGCCGCCCATCGTGTAGGAGGGGCGCACCACGACCGGATAGCCCAGGTCGTCG
>NZ_DATMIO010000092.1:0-26273 GCF_035554235.1 Microbacterium sp.
CATCCGCCCGTCGTCGCAACCGCCGCCGTGGCGACGGCCGCGACGACGAGACACCTGGCGAGCCCGCGTCGGAGCGTCCCGCGCGCGAGCCGCGCACCCGTCAGCGCGCCGTCGAGTACGTCACCGAACCGCAGCGCATCAAGGGCTCCACGCGCCTCGAGGCCAAGAAGCAGCGCCGGCGCGACGGCCGCGAAGCGGGTCGCCGCCGCCCGGTGGTGACGGAGGCGGAGTTCCTCGCCCGCCGCGAGGCCGTCGACCGCGAGATGATCGTGCGCTCCAAGAACGGCCGCATCCAGATCGCCGTGCTCGAAGACAAGGTGCTCGTGGAGCACTACGTCGCGCGCAACCAGGACGCCTCGCTCATCGGCAACGTGTACCTCGGTCGCGTCCAGAACGTCCTCCCCAGCATGGAGGCGGCCTTCGTCGACATCGGTCGCGGCCGCAACGCGGTGCTGTACTCGGGCGAGGTCGACTGGGATGCCGTCGAGACGGGCAACCAGCCCCGGCGCATCGAACTCGCCCTCAAATCCGGCGACCGCGTGCTCGTTCAGGTGACGAAGGACCCGGTGGGCCACAAGGGGGCCCGCCTCACCAGCCAGATCTCGCTGCCCGGCCGCTACCTGGTGTACGTGCCCGCGGGCTCGATGAACGGGATCTCACGCAAGCTTCCCGACACCGAGCGCGCGCGCCTCAAGCGCATCCTCAAGGAGGTGCTGCCCGAGTCCTCCGGGGTCATCGTGCGCACCGCCGCCGAAGGCGCCACCGAGGAGCAGCTGACGCTCGACGTGCAGCGCCTCACCGCCCAGTGGGAGCACATCAGCAGCCAGCTGGAATCGATTCAGGCACCGGCGCTGCTGCACTCGGAGCCCGACCTGCTCGTCAAGATCGTCCGCGACGTCTTCAACGAGGACTTCACACGGATGCTGATCCAGGGCGACGACGCACAGCACACGATCGAGGGCTACCTGCGCAGCGTCGCCCCCGACCTGCTGGAGCGCGTCGAGCGCTACGACAGCGAAGCCGACCCGTTCGACGAGTTCCGCGTCAGCGAGCAGATCGAGAAGGCACTCGACCGCAAGGTGTGGCTGCCCTCCGGCGGTTCGCTCGTGATCGACCGCACCGAAGCGATGACCGTCGTCGATGTCAACACCGGCAAGTTCGTCGGCACGGGCGGCAACCTCGAAGAGACCGTCACGAAGAACAACCTCGAGGCGGCCGAAGAGATCGTCCGGCAGCTGCGGCTGCGCGATATCGGCGGCATCATCGTCGTCGACTTCATCGACATGGTGCTCGAGTCCAACCGCGACCTCGTGCTGCGCCGTCTCGTGGAGTGCCTGAGCCGGGACCGCACGAAGCACCAGGTCGCGGAGGTCACCTCCCTCGGCCTCGTGCAGATGACCCGCAAGAAGCTCGGGCTCGGGCTGCTCGAGACCTTCAGCGAGCCCTGCGACGTGTGCGCGGGTCGCGGCGTCGTCGTGCACCACGATCCCGTCGTCAAGCACCGCTCGACGGCGCCGCAGAACGGCTCGTCGGGCCGCCGCCCGCGCGGGGGCAGCGCCCCCGCCGGCAACGGCGCGTCCGGTGGCACTCACGTCATCACCGAGGGCGTGAAATCCGCTCTGGCGCAGATCGCGGCATCCACGATCGCCGCACCGCATCCCGAGGCGGATGTCGCGGCCGCCGCCGAGGCGCCGGTCTTGGAGCCCGTCGCCGAGCCGGCTGCCGCAGAGCGCCCCAAGAAGGCGCGCAAGAAGCGTCAGCCGAGCGACCGCAGCCCCAAGACCGAGAAGGATCACCTGCTCGATTCCGTGCTGAACGCCCTCCCCGAGCCGAAGGCTCCGGGCCAGGGACGTTCGCGTCGCCGCGTGTCGACGGCGGCCCTCACGGGCACCCCGGTCGTGCACGCGCCGCAGGGCGAGGAATAGTCAGCGCGTGTCGCGGCGTTCGCGCGCCGTGACACGCAGCCCCGAGGCGATCAGCGCGCGCACGAGTTCGTGCGCGCTGACGGCCCGGGCGCCCGCGGCGACAAGGCGCTCGATCGCGTCGTCGGGCACGTCGTAGTGGTCGCGATCGAATCCGCGCGCGGGGATGCCGTTGGCCCCCGCGAACGCGTGGAGTTCGTCGAGGTCGGAGTCACTGATCAGGTGCGCCCACAGCCGACCATGGGCGGGCCACATGGCCTGGTCCACGAGGATCGTCACGCGTCGATCCTACGACCGGTCCCGAGAGTGGGAGTCAGCCGTGAATGCCGCCCAGGACCCGACACGCGGAGCCGCTCGCTTTGCGCCTTCGACGCGGCATCCGGTAAAGTAGTCCTTTGGTGCGTCTTGTGCGGTTGCGGTGTCAGGTCGTGACTGCCCGACCAGAGCGTCGCTTGCGCACCCTTGCATCCGCAAGCAAAGTCTTTCCGCGAGATTCAGAGTCTTTCCGTGATACTCGGAGCCCCGTGCTCCCCAACGAAACAGGTGTGAAGTGGTTTACGCAGTTGTGCGCGCCGGTGGCCGCCAGGAGAAGGTCGAGGTCGGCACCATCGTGACGCTCGACCGTCAGAAGGCGAAGCAGGGCGAGTCGATCGAGCTCCCCGCCGTGCTGCTGGTCGACGGTGACGACGTCACCACCGACGCCGACAAGCTCGCGAAGGTGACCGTCACGGCCGAGGTGCTCGGTGAGCTCCGCGGCCCGAAGATCGTCATCCAGAAGTTCAAGAACAAGACCGGTTACAAGAAGCGCCAGGGTCACCGTCAGGACCTCACGCGCGTCAAGGTCACCGGCATCAAGTAAGCACGGAAGAGACTCAGACATGGCACACAAAAAGGGCGCAAGCTCCACCCGCAACGGTCGCGACTCCAACTCCCAGCGTCTGGGCGTCAAGCGTTTCGGTGGCCAGAAGGTCAACGCCGGCGAGATCCTCGTCCGCCAGCGCGGCACGCACTTCCACCCGGGCGCGAATGTCGGCCGGGGTGGCGACGACACGCTGTTCGCCCTCGAGGCCGGCGCGGTGGAGTTCGGCACCAAGGGCGGCCGCAAGGTCGTCAACATCGTTTCGGCAGGCGCCGAGTAGCAACTCGGCGACACCAGAAACTCTGCGGCGCCGAACACGGTGCCGCGCACAGCATTCGGATGGGGCGGGCTTCGGCCCGCCCCATCCTTTTTCCCAGGGAGCACGCATGGTCACATTCGTCGATGAGGTGACGCTGCACCTGCGCGCGGGCAAGGGCGGCAACGGCTGCGTGTCGGTCAAGCGCGAGAAGTTCAAGCCGCTCGCCGGCCCCGACGGCGGGAACGGCGGGCACGGCGGCGACGTCGTGCTCGTCGCGGACCCGCAGGTCACCACGCTGCTCTCGTACCACCACTCGCCGCACCGCAGCGGTGGCAACGGCGGCTTCGGCATGGGCGATCACCGTTCCGGCGCGCAGGGGGAGGGAACGGATCTGCCCGTCCCGGTGGGCACCGTCGTCAAGGACGTGGACGGCACCGTGCTGGTCGACATGATCGAGCCCGGCATGCGCTTCGTCGCGGCCCCCGGCGGCATCGGCGGCCTCGGCAACGCCGCGCTGGCGAGCCCCAAGCGCAAGGCCCCCGGCTTCGCGCTGCTCGGTACGCCCGGCTGGGAAGGCGACGTCGTCCTCGAGCTCAAGACGGTCGCCGACGTGGCCCTCGTGGGCTTCCCCTCCGCCGGCAAGTCGAGCCTGATCGCCGCGATCTCGGCCGCGCGCCCGAAGATCGCCGAGTACCCCTTCACCACGCTCCACCCGAACCTCGGCGTCGTGCAGTCCGGCGATACCCGCTTCACCGTCGCCGATGTGCCGGGGCTCATCGAGGGCGCCAGCGAGGGCCGCGGGCTCGGTCTCGAATTCCTCCGCCACGTCGAGCGCTGCACGGCGCTCGTGCACGTGCTGGACTGCGCCACCCTCGACCCGGGGCGCGATCCCCTGAGCGACCTCGACGTGATCCTCGGCGAGCTCGCGGCCTATCCGGTGCCCGACGGCCAGGTGCCCCTGCTCGAGCGCCCGCAGCTCATCGCGCTCAACAAGATCGACGTGCCCGAGGCGCGGGACCTGGCCGAACTGGTCCGCCCCGATCTCGAGGCACGCGGCTACCGGGTGTTCGAGATCTCCACGGTCGCCCACAAGGGCCTGCGTGAGCTGACCTACGCCCTCAGCGGCATCATCGAGGAGCACCGTGCCGTGCTCGCGGCGACGCCCGTGCTCGAGAAGATCGTCATCCGCCCCCGCGGTGCGCAGAAGGAGTTCACCGTGCGCGTCGAGGGCGGCACCTACGGGAACATCTACCGCGTCATCGGCGAGAAGCCGGAGCGGTGGGTGCAGCAGACCGACTTCACGAACGACGAGGCCGTGGGCTACCTCGCCGACCGCCTCGAGCGCCTCGGTGTGGAGGACCAGCTCTACCGCTCCGGTGCGACCCCGGGTTCCACGGTCGTCATCGGCGAGGGCGACGGCGTCATCTTCGACTGGGAGCCGACGGTGTCCTCCGCCGCCGAGCTGCTCACCGCCCCGCGCGGCACCGACCCCCGCCTCTACCAGGACGGGCGCCGCACGACGACTCAGCGCCGCGAGGAGTATCACGAGCGCATGGATGCCAAGGCCGAGGCGCGCGCCGAGCTGGAGACTCAGCGCCTGGCGCGCCGGGACGAAGGGGACGGCGAGTGACGGCACTCACGCGATCCGACATCACCGCCGCGCGGCGCGTCGTGGTGAAGGTGGGTTCGTCATCGATCAGCGGCGACGGCGCGTGGCGCATCGCCGCGATCGTGGATGCCCTCGCGGCCGCGCACGCACGCGGCACCGAGGTCATCCTGGTCTCCTCCGGTGCGATCGCGACCGGGATGCCGTACCTCGCGCTCGATTCGCGTCCGAGCGATCTCGCCACGCAGCAGGCGGCCGCAGCGGTGGGCCAGAATGTGCTGATCTACCGCTACCAGGACTCGCTCGATCGCTTCGGCATCGTCGCAGGCCAGGTGCTGCTGACTGCGGGCGATCTCGAGAACCACGTGCATCGCAGCAACGCCCAGCGCGCCATGGAGCGGCTGCTGGGCCTTCGCATCCTGCCGATCGTGAACGAGAACGACACCGTCGCGACGCACGAGATCCGCTTCGGCGACAACGACCGGCTCGCGGCCCTCGTCGCACACCTCGTGTCGGCCGACGCGCTCATCCTGCTGAGCGACATCGAATCGCTCTACACCCGTCCGCCGAACGAGCCCGGCGCGATGCCCATCGACACCATCGCCCCCGACGACGACCTGCACGGGCTCGAGTTCGGCTCGGTGGTCGTCAACAGCGTCGGCACCGGGGGAGCGGCCACCAAGGTCTCGGCAGCGCGGCTGGCCGCGGCATCCGGAATCGGCGTGCTCGTCACGAGCGCCGACCTCGTCGGCGATGCCCTGCAGGGCGCCGCCATCGGCACGTGGTTCGCGCCGCGACCCGCCACCGCAGCGCCCGTCACCGGGCCCCTCGATACACTGAAACGATGACCCCCGCACTCGAGACGACCACCGCCCTCGAGAGCCCCGTCTCCGCCGCGAAGATCGCGGGCGCGGCTCCCGGCGGCGCGCAGACCGAAGACGTGCACGCCCGGCTGACCCGGGCTAAGGACGCGTCCCGCGCCACCGCTCGGCTCACCAGCGCCGACAAGGCCAGGGCGCTGGGCGCGATCGCCCACGCGCTGACCGATGCCGCGCACGAGATCATCGCCGCGAACACGCGGGACATCGAACGCGGCCGCGCCGAGGGCATCGGCGAATCGCTGCTCGACCGGCTGCGCCTCGACGAGACGCGCGTCGTCGCCCTCGCCCATGCCGTGCGTCAGGTCGCCGCGCTTGCCGACCCCGTGGGTCAGGTGATCGGAGGGCACCGCATGCCCAACGGGGTCGCCCTCGAGCAGGTGCGGGTGCCGTTCGGCGTCGTCGGCGCGATCTACGAGGCCAGGCCGAATGTGACCGTCGACATCGCGGCGCTCGCCCTTCGCGCGGGCAACGCGGTCGTCCTTCGCGGTGGCAGCGCCGCGCGCGAGTCGAACACCGTGCTCGTGCGGGTCATGCGTGAGGCACTGCGCGGAGCCGGCGTCGCCCCCGACGCAATCCAGTCCGTCGACGACTTCGGCCGCGACGGCGCTCGCGCCCTCATGCACGCCCGCGGGCTCGTCGACGTGCTGGTCCCGCGGGGCAGCGCCGCTCTCATCGAGACCGTGGTCACCGAGTCGACGGTGCCCGTCATCGAGACGGGAGCGGGCAACGTGCACATCGTGCTCGATGAGACCGCCCCGGTGGATTGGGCGCGAGCGATCGTCGTGAACGCCAAGGTGCAGCGGCCGAGCGTCTGCAACGCCGTCGAGACCGTTCTGATCCTGCGCTCGGCCGCCGCCCGGCTCGTCCCCATCGTGGTCCCCGCCCTGCAGAGCGAGGGCGTCACGGTGCACGGCGATGACACCGTGGCATCGCTCGCGGCCGATGTCGTGTCGGCGACCGAAGAGGACTGGGCGACCGAGTACCTGAGCCTCGACATCGCCGTGCGGGTCGTCGACTCGCTCGATGATGCCCTTGCCCACATCCGTCAGTACTCGACCGGGCACACCGAATCGATCGTCACGACCGATACCCGCAACGCCGAACGCTTCCTCGCCGAGGTCGACAGCGCCGTGGTGATGGCCAACGCCTCCACACGCTTCACCGACGGTGCCGAATTCGGCTTCGGCGCCGAGGTCGGAATCTCCACCCAGAAGCTGCACGCGAGGGGTCCGATGGGCCTGACCGAGCTGACCAGCACGAAGTGGCTCGCGCGCGGTTCCGGACAAGTCCGGGTCTGACCCCATAAACTGGGTCAGCAGGTCGACCTGAAGCCTGACCCCACCACTCGAAAGGGAGTACGGATGTCTCTCGCCACACTTCTCGTGCAGGCCGCCGCTGGGTCGGAGGAGCACGGAAACGTCGCGCTCGAGACCGTGGGGTACGGGATCGTGGCCCTCGTGGTCTTCACGGCTCTCGCCCTCGTCACGCTGTCCTACCGGAACGTCGCGAACCGCCACGCCGGAAAGGCCTCCGCTTTCGCCGCTGCCCACGGCAAGGACGCGCACGGGACGGGGCAGGGCCACTAGGGCTCCTGCATGACAGACGCTGCGCGGCCACTGCGGATCGGGGTGATGGGTGGGACGTTCGATCCCATTCACCACGGGCACCTCGTGGCCGCCAGCGAGGTCGCGCAGTCGTTCGGTCTCGACGAGGTCGTATTCGTCCCGACGGGGCGCCCCTGGCAGAAGCAGGGAGTCACCTCCAGCGAGCATCGCTACCTGATGACCGTCATCGCCACGGCATCCAACCCCAGATTCACGGTGAGCCGCGTCGACATCGATCGCGCCGGGCCCACCTACACGATCGACACCCTGCGCGATCTGAAGGCGCAGCGACCGGATGCGGAACACTTCTTCATCACCGGAGCGGACGCCGTAGCGCAAATTCTCAGTTGGAGGGACCATGATGAGTTGTGGGACCTCGCGCACTTCGTCGCGGTCTCGCGTCCCGGCCACGATCTCAGCACCGATGGCCTGCCCAGCGAAGACGTGAGTCAACTCGAGGTTCCCGCACTCTCGATCTCATCGACGGACTGCAGGGACCGCGTGCGAAAGGGACATCCTGTCTGGTACCTCGTTCCCGACGGGGTCGTACAGTACATCGGCAAGCATCATCTGTATCGGAGCAATGCATGAGCACACCCGAGCAACCGGGGGAATCGCAGCTGACCCGAAAGCAGCTGCGTGAGATTCGAATGACGGGGTCGACGCCGATCATCGGTCCCGACACCGTCGTTCCACCACCAGCGAAACCACCGGCGAAGCCGCCCGTCGAGCCACCCGTCGAGACCGTGCCCGACGCGTCGCCCGAGAACGTCGAGGACGCCGTCGAAGCCGCGCCCGCCGTCGAGAGCGCGCCCGCTCCCGCGGTCCATCTCCCGCGCGCGGCTGAGCCGCTTCCCACTCCTCCGCTCCCGATCGCGGACGCGCACGTCGATCTCGGGGTGTCCGCCCTGACGCGGCGCCAGGCGCGCCAGCAGGAGCGCATCCGCACCGCGTCGGTGCCCGTCATCACGCCCGATCTCATGGCCGCCCAGGTCGCCGCCGCCCACCCCACCGAGCCGGTGGAGGCGCAAACCGTCGAGGAGCCCGCCGCCGAAGCGCCGCAGGATGCCGGGACGCCGGCGGAAGCGCCACCCGTCGAGACCGAGCCCGCGGCGGACGCTCCATCCGAGCCCGGCCCGAGCACGCCGGTCGAGGCGGATGAGGCCGTCGCCATCTTCACCGAGACGAACGAGGGGGAGGAGGCCGAGCGCCCCATCCTTCGCCCCGGGTTCGGCGCCGAGCTGCTCGCGGGTGCCGAGCCGGTCGCCCTGCCGCCCTCGTTCGACCAGCTGATCGCGCGCAACGCGACATCGACCGGCTCGCAGGCCGCGTCGAACGCCCTGATCCTCTCGCAGACGCCATCCGCATCGCCGATCGTCGGTCCGGTCACCGCGACGGGTGAGGTGCTGATCACCGGCTCGATGTCGCTCCCGGACGGTCTCGGATCGACGGGTCACGCCAACGGCACCGCCGATGGCAAGGAAACCGACGCGGTGCTGATCGACCGCGAACTGCCCGCCCACTCCTCGCCCACCCCGATCGCCGCCAGCGCCGCGATCAGCACGGTGAAGGGTTCGGGCGAGATGATCCGCCCTCCCGCCCCGGAAAAGGGCAGCCGCCTCATGCTCACCCTGGCGATCACGGCCGGGGCGCTCGCCCTTGCCCTTGTCGGAGTGCTTATTCTCGCCTTTGTGACAGGAGTCTTCTGATGCCGGCAACCGCCCAAGCGGTAGAGATGCTGCAGATCGCGGCACGCGCCGCCGACGACAAGGGCGGCGAAGACTTGATCGGTCTCGACGTCTCGGGGCCCCTGCCCCTCGTCGACATCTTCCTTCTCGTGACGGGGCGCAACGAGCGCAACGTCGGTGCGATCTCGGACGAGATCGAGGAGAAGCTCCTCGAGGCCGGCCATAAGCGCGTCCGCCGCGAGGGCCGTCAGGAGGGTCGCTGGGTGCTGCTCGATTTCGGCGACCTCGTCGTCCACGTCTTCCACGAGCAGGAGCGCGTCTACTACTCGCTCGAGCGCCTGTGGAAGGACTGCCCCATCGTGCCGATCGAGCTTCCGGCTCGCTCGGCCGCCGAGCCGGCCCCGCGCTGACCGCGAGAGCGTCAGGGCTGCGACATCCTCACCGGTTCGTTCGACGGTTGCGGATGTAGTAATCTAGGGGGGTTGCCTCGGCCCGGCCGGGGAAGCAAATCTGGGCCTGTGGCGCAGCTGGTAGCGCACCTGCATGGCATGCAGGGGGTCAGGGGTTCGAGTCCCCTCAGGTCCACCAATGTGAGTCTCACCGTCATCGGAGATGCCGGTGGGGCCGGCTTCCGGGAACGCCCTGCAACACGAAAGGCGGCGGGCGCCCCCTCCGCCCACCGCCCTCGCGAATGGTGCTCCTACGAGTTGAGCAGTCTGTCGCGCATGTCCGGGTGCACGGCGTCCTCCGCGGCCGACAGGCCGTCAGCGGCTGGGAATGCTTCGAAGATGGTCATCGGGAACGCCGAGTTGCGCCACATGTTCATGCCGCCGTCGAAGGGCAGCCACGTGTTGGCCTTCCAGTCAGGAACATAGTTGCGGTAGCCGCCGGAATTGACTTCGACCCGGAGCCCGCTGGGCTCCCGGAAGTACAGATAGTGCTGTTCGCCGATGCCGTGAACGCCGGGGCCCCATTCCATCGGCGTTCCGTTCTCGATGAGGATGTCGGCAACCCGCTCGAGCTCCACGTCGGTGTCGACCCAGAACGCGATGTGGTTGACGCGACCGAGTGTGGTCGAGTGGTCGAGGACGATGCCGAGGTCGTGCGACTTCTCGTTGGTGGTGATGACGCTGAAGACGCTTCGTTCCGATCCGTCGATCTGGGTGCGAGCCATGATCCGGAAGCCGAGCACATCGTGGTACCACTGGGCGAACCCATCCACGTCGACACTCGCGATGGTGACGTGGTCGAGAAAGCGCGGAGCGGCCCCGTGGCTGCTGCGTCGTTCGGGACGATCCGGGTAGGTGGATTTGAATTCGTCCGGTGCTTGGTATCGGTCGATTTCCCACACCAGTTGCATCCGGTGCCCGTAGGGGCCGACGAACTCGAAGCCACGTCCGTAGGCGAACCCGCCGTCGACCCACTCGCCGCCGACGCCGGTGGCGAGCACGCGCTCGGCGGCGGCCTCGAGGGCCTGCTCCGAATCGGTGCGCCACGTCATCTTCGCGAGCGCCGGTGCGGAGCCGGCGCGGATCGCAAGGCTGTAGGCGTAGTAATCGCCCCAGCAGCGCAGGTAGGCGGCGCCGTCGGTGCGCTCGATGAGTCGCATTCCGAATCGCTCGGTATAGAAGGCGACGGATGCATCGACATCCGGACTCTCGATTTCGAGGCTTGCCAGGTGTGACAGGAACCGTTCCATGTTTCCTCCAGAGATTCTCGTGATGCGCTCTGCTTCGATGCGGAGCATCACCACGTTCGCGTACAGGGTCCGGGCGCTCGCATCGGTCGAGTGTGTCGGCGATGCGGGGGCGCCGTTTTCACTTTGAGAACAATCACAGCGGACCAGCCCGCGGTGAGGAATCCGACAACGTCGACGTGCGGTTCGGAGATTCCGAAACGCACGTTGCGGGTGCGCACCGGACTAGGGCATGCCAAGGCCGGCGATCAAGGCATCCTGGGCCAACACCAAATGAGCTCGGGTCATCGTCGTGGGGTCGGCCGTCAACCACGCATGGCCGCCCCACTCGCTGCAGATCGTGCCGCTGAAGTTCGCGCGAGCGAGTTCTCGGCCGATGTCGCGCATCGGTTTGCTGACCCGGCGGTCGTCGTCTTCGAGGTCCCAGAACTTCAGATGGATGCCGCCCACCAGATGCATCACGCTGCGCAGGTCCGCGGGGTCTGAGCGACCGAATCTGAAGAGCAGGTTCCGGCAGAGCGTCTCGATGGCGGGCGGAACCTCACCGGAGCGCAGGTATGCGACCGCCGCCCGGTGAGTCGCCGGCGCGAGCCAATCCTCGGACAGCCGCTTCACGAAGTCCCTCGGCACTCCACCGGCACTCACCTCGGCCAGAAACGACTGCGGCAGCGCGGGCATGAGCATGCTGGTGTCGATGAGGAGGCGGACCCTCAGGTCGTCGAGCTCCGCAATGGCCCCGTACGCGCTGGCGAAGTCCGACGAGGTGGGGGATTGCTGTCCCTGTGCCTCCTCATACAGCGTCAGGTCGAGGTCATGAAGTTCTGGCAGCAGGCGCGTGAGCAGCGACGATCCCGCCTGACCGAGCGGGAGACGGACGCCCTCGGCGCCGACGCGTCGCGCTGCACGAAGCTGCGGCAGCAGGAAGGCAAGGCGCTCATCGTTCGATCTGCGGCTGGATGCGTCCACCCAGTCGTCGAGACTCACCCCGACGATGCTCACCTTTCCTCCGACCTCGGCCAGAGCCGCCGAGAAGCTGTCGACGTCTTCGGCCGACGACGCGGGGAACGTACGCCACAACTGCCCCGGCTCGAGTTCGATGGTGCTGCAGACGGTCCTGGCGATGTTCACCACCACGTCCGGGGCGGGGCGGTCGGCACGAATGACCTCCTCCGTCCAATTGAAGGCGCTCGCGGTGAGGGTCCAGTCGGAGGGGATTGTCTGCATCGCATTCCCCATCAGGCTACGGGGAGGCTGGCCGAGGGCACCGGCGCCGGGCAGTCGAGCTCGAGTGTTCGATCATCCCGAAACGGCACGGTGAGAGGACCACCGTCATGGCCGTTCAGGTACGGCACCACCAGCTGAAATGATGCGGTCACGGTGTGGGCGCCCGGCCGCAGTCGGCGATGGCCGCGCAGCTGCAGGTGGTCCTGCAAGAACCACCACTTGTCGGACCGGGCCAGATCGGACGGGGTCACGGTCCGCCCGTCGATGTCGATCGTGAGCCGCTCCTCCGGCTCCGCGTCGATCTGCACCCGCAGCCCCGTCACGCAGGACAACGGCATCGAGCGAATCCAGGGCAGCGATATTCGGAGCAGATAGCCCTCGGGGGCCGAGCCGAGTGCACCCTCCAGCATCAGTACGCGGGCCATGCGTCTCCTTAGGTGAGCCGGGCGGCGCGGCCCCGCACCGGCAACGGCCGGAGCCTAGCACGACCGACTTACGCATGTGGCGTTCGATAGGGAATCTTCGGGGCGGCCCGATTGGGGTGTTCGCCAGCGCAGGCTCGTCGCCTCGGATTGACTATTGCACGTATCGAACATTAGCCTCGGAGACAAAGGGATGAGGTCGCCAATGTCGGAGAGCCCGCGAACAACAGCCGATCAAAGCAAGAAGGTGCTGGTGATCGGCAGTGGCCCGATAGGCGCGACGTATGCGCGCCGCATCCTCGAGGGGGACCGCGAGGCCCGGGTGCTGATGGTCGACGTCGGCCCGGAGATCACCGCGCGGCCGGGCATGAATGTGCGGAACATCCCAGAGAAGGACGTTCAGGATGCCGCGCGAATCGCGTCGCAGGGCCCGCGGACCACGGGCGTGCTCGGCGGCGGTGTCCCCGGCGGCCCCCCGCCCGTGGAGGGGACCTTCACTGCGCGACAAGGCACGCACCTCATCGACGACGGAGGTGAGCACTCCGGTCACGCGGCGGGCATGCCCGCGGCGGCCGTCGCCACCAACGTGGGTGGGCAAGGGGCGCATTGGACCTGCGCGACACCCCGCCCCGTCGACAACGAGCGGGTCGACTTCATCGATGACGATGAATGGGAAGACCTCATCACCGAGGCCGAGCAGCTGCTTCACGTCAAGAAGGACATATTCACCTCACCGATCACCGATGCCATCACACGCCGCCTCTCGCAGCTGTTCGACGAGGGGCGCGCGCCGGATCGGCGCGTCGGCACCTTCCCGGTCGCGGTCGACATCGAAGAGGACGGCTCACTCAACTGGGTCGGAACGGACACCGTCCTCGGGCCGCTGATCGACTCGTCCTCGCTGCTATCGACACGCTTCGAGCTCCGGCCGCGCACGCAGGCGGTACGCCTTCTCTTCGATGGTGCACGCGTGCGCGGCGCCGTTGTTCGTGAGTTCCCGGACGGCGACGAATACGAAGTCAGCGCCGATGCGATAGTCGTGGCAGCCGACGCGATTCGCACTCCGCAGCTGCTTTTCGCCTCTGGAATCCGTCCGCCTGCGCTGGGTCGCTACCTGACGGAGCATCCCATCATCCTCTCCATGATCGCCATCCGCGACGACCTGCTCGACGATGCCGCCGATACCGATCATTCCGACCGGGCGGTCTTCTCGACGGCGCTCGGCGACGCGGTCACGGCGGCCGTTCGCATTCCGTACATCGAGGAGACGTTCCCCACGAGCAGCCAGATCATGCACATGACCGCGTGTCCGTTTCCCATCCCCGAAGACAATCCCCTCGCGAAGAGCAAGTACGGTTACGCGGCCGTGGGCTTCGGCGGGCTGAAGTTTCCGCGCGCGGAGGATGGACTGGTCTTCAGTTCGGAGGAGACCGACGTCTTCGGAATGCCGAACGTCACGATCGAGTACGAGCTCACTCCCGCTGAGCAAGAGCTTCTCGAAAGCGCCAAGCTCGCCCAGGCGAAGGCCATCTCCGCCCTCGGGCAGGTTGTCCCGGGCGGTGAACCGCGTGTCGCCCCGCCCGGTTCCTCGCTTCACTACATGGGCACGTTTCGAACCGGACCGGAAGAGGACGGCACGTCGGTCGTGGATCCATGGTCGCGGGTGTGGGGATTCGACAACCTCTTCCTGGGCGGCAACGGCACCATCCCCACTGTCAACGTCGTGAACCCCACCTTGTACAGCGTCGCCCTGGCGCTGCGCGGCGCCCGGACTCTGGTGCGCCAGCTCACTGCCGCGACGACGAAAGAGGTCGTCGGATGACGAACGAAGGATTCCTCGTGGTGCCCGACAGCGCCGCCGTCGAAGGCGGCACGCTGACCTACCGGGTGCGCCTGCCCTGGTACCGGAGCCTGCCGCTGTCGGCGGTGGAGGACATCGCCGTCGCCGTCGACGGGGCGGATGTCCCGGCAGACAGGATCCGCATCAGAGTGAACGGCGGCGAGTACAAGACGAAGGACCTCCACGAACGATGGGAGGACATCTGGTTCATTCAGGATGAGGCGACCATCGTGGTGCCCGATCCGGGCACGGATGCGCCGGAGCGCTCGGTCATGACCCGCATCGCGCTGAGGAGCCCCTACATCATGATCGGGCCGGACACGCCCCTGGTCACCCATTCCACCAAGACTCACACTTTTCACCTCGAGGGGGCAGCGCAGTGAGCGATTCCACGTCCGGCTCGATCAAACTCGGGCTCACCCTCTACTCGATGACGAACGAATGGGTATCGGGGCAGTACACCATCGAGACGCTCCTCGAGAAGGTGGCGGAGGCGGGCATCGGTCCCGGCGTGGAACTGGTCGGGTATCAGTCCATTCGAGGCTTTCCCGACGTCTCGGATGACTTCATCGCCCATTGGCGCGGCCTCTTGGATCGGCTCGGCCTGACCGCGACGTGTCTGTCCACCAGCATGGATGTCGCGGCGCGGCGCGACCGCATGCAGACCGAGGAGGAGCTTGCCGAGTCACTGATCCGCCAGCTCCACGCTGCCGCGAAGCTCGGCTGCTCCATCGTTCGTGTGCAGATGGGCGCCACGCCAGGGGTGCTGACGCGTGCCCTGCCGACGGCGGAGGCGCTCGGCATCTCGATGGGAATGGAGATCCATGCCCCCGAGGGGCCGCTCACGCCGAAGGTCATGAAAGTGCGTGAGATGTACGACCGGCTCGATTCCCCGCTGCTCGGGTTCATTCCCGATTTCAGCTCGACGATGCGCGCGCTGCCGGCGAGCGAACTCGACTACTACGTCGCGCGGGGCCTTCCCGCGGAGACGCTGCCCGCGCTGAAGAGCATCTGGGCGAAAGACGGTTCACCCTTCGAACGATTGCAGGAATTCTCCGCTCTGGCGAGGCAGGCGGGGGCATCCGACAGTGCCCTCTCGTACATCGTGAGCAGCTTCACCATGCACGGACACGAGCCCGTCGAGAGCTGGCGCGAAATCGTGCCGCAGGTGGTGCACGTCCACGGGAAGTTCTACGAGATGGACGCCGACGGCATCGAGCCCTCGATCGATATTCCCGCCATCATCGACATCCTGGTCGACGGTGGCTACCAGGGGTACATCTCGAGCGAGTGGGAGGCGCATGTGTTCCGCGAGGCGGGAGAGGCGGACCCGTTCGCCTTGATCGCCAAGCAGCACCGGCTCATCGAAGCGTCGCTTGCCGCAGCGGACAAGCTCGAGCCGGCGCCCGGCGCGGGGCGTTTCAGCGACCGCTGACGGACTGACCGCGCCCTGCGGATTCGGGTGCGACCACCGAATAGAGCGGGGTGATCTCGCCGGGGAATCGCAGCTCGTCGCGGCGGATGCGTACATTCGGGCCCTCAGGGCCGTCCTCGGCGGCGATTCCCCTTGGCGACCCGGCCGAGATCCAGCGCGCGAGCATCTGAGGCCGGAAGATCTCATCCAGGGCAAGCCACGCGGCACCGAGGGCGCCCTCCTGATGCGCGAGGGAGACCCTGGTGATCACCATGTCGTCCGTGGCGAGGGAAAAGGATCGTCGCAGCGTCACCGAGCGGATGGTGTCGACGAAGGAGTCGCCGGCGCGGGCAAGCGAACCGGCGACGAAGACCGTGGCCGGGTTGAACAGACTGACCAGGTCGGCCAGCGCCGCGCCGACCAACGTGGCCGAACGAGTGATCAGTTCGCCGCTGACCGGATCGCCGGCCTTGGCTCCGTCGATGACGTCCTCCAGGGATACTGCCGAGACGCGCGCGAGGGCGTCGGCGAGGAATGGGCTCGCCCCGGTGAGGGCAGCTTCTCGCCCATCCCGTGCGAGCGCCCACCCGCCTGCAAAGGCCTCCAAGCATCCGAACTTTCCGCATCGGCACTGCACGCTCGATTGATTCACCGCCATCATGTGACCTATGTCGCCGGCGGCGCCGCGTGCGCCGCGGTGCAGACGCCCCTGCGATATCAATCCCGCGCCCACGCCGGTTCCCACCTTCACCAGCAGCACGTCATCCATCGCCGACTCGCGGGTCTCCTTCCACGCCCCGAGCGCCATCAGGTTGACGTCATTGTCGACCCAGACCGGTACGCCGAGCTCTTCCTGAAGGCGCTCCCGGACGGGGTAGTCGTGCCACCCGGGCATGATGGGCGGCGAGATCGTTCGACCGCGCGGAAAGTCCACGGGTCCGGGAAGCCCGACAGCGCCGCACCAGAGCGGCGGGAGCGCGTTCTCGCGCTGCAGACGGTCGTACACGCCGAACAGCTGGGCGAGAACGCGTGCTGGCCCCTGGGAGACGTTGACACGCACGAACTCGCTCGCGATCACCCGTCCGGCCAGGTCTGCCACGGCGATGTGCGCGCGGGATGCCCCGAATACGGCTGCCAGAACGGAGCCTGCGTCGGGTCGGATGCCGAGCACACGCGAGGGGCGCCCGCCCGTCGAGACCGCCGCGTCTTCTTCCCGGAGGATTCCGGCGGCCAGGCCGTCGTCCACGCGCTGGGTGATCACGGTGCGACCGAGATCGGTGACTCTCATGATCTCGGGCCGCGTGACGGCACGTTTCGTGCGCACGAGTTCGACGATGCGGCCCAGCGTCTCGATGTGATCGACCATGGACCCACTTTATCCGGCTCTGGGTAAAAGGCTCCTTCCCTTTTCGGATACCCGGTGCGAAGATTGGCCATTTTCCGCGCGTTCGCGCGGAAGTTCTTGACGCTTTCGTATGGCGTGTGCATAACATGACCATGCTTCTCCGACCGGGGAAGCCCATGCACAGTCGAAGGAGACTTCACATGAACCGACACAAGTTCGGTTATCTTCTCGCAGCCATTCCCGTAGCCGGCGTCGTGGTGCTGGCTGGCTGCTCCGGCGGCGGCTCGGGCCAAACAGGCGGGGACTCGCAGGAGTTCTCGCTCACGTTCGCAACGTCCGACGTTGTGGAGAGCCCGTGGGAGCGCCTCGCCGAGGCCTACGAGGCGGACAACCCGGATGTCACCATCACCCTCAACCCGCTCCCGAACGACCAGTACGACCAGACCTTGCGCACGCAGCTGCAGGCCGGCAACGCCTCGGATGTCATGGCGACGTCGCCGGGAAGCGGACAGGGACGCTCCATCATCCCGCTCGCCGAGGCGGGTTTTCTCGAGCCGCTCGGCGAGGAGGCCGAGAACGTCATCCCGGCCGGCAGCGAGTCGCTGTTCGAACTGGACGGCAAGGTCTACGGTCAGGCGCTGAGCATCACCTTCGCGGGAATGATCCAGAACGCCACCACGTCGGAGGCGGCGGGCGTAGAGTTCCCGACCGATTGGGACTCGCTCCTCACCGCCTGCGACACGGCAGGAGGCGTCGCCGACTCGCTCATCGCGGTCGCGGGGGCGCAGCCGCCGAACACCGGGCTCATGGCGATGGTCATTGCCGCGACCCGCGTGTACGCGGAAGATCCGGACTGGAATCAGCAGCGAATCGACGGCGACGTCACCTTCGCGGACTCCGAGGGCTGGCAGGAAGCGCTGCAGACGATCGTCGACCTCAACGCCGCCGGCTGCTTCCAGCCCGGTGTGGAGGGCGCAGGGTTCGAGGTCGGCAGCGGCAACGTGGCTGGCGGCAAGTCGTTCGCCGGGTTCTTCCCCAGCGGCATCATCAAGGACCTCCAGGCCGCATCGCCCGACGCGGAGTACATCATCCGTGCCTTCCCGCCCGTCTCCGACGATGACACCCCGTTCGGTTACGCCAGCGCGAACTACTCCGTGTCGCTGAACGCCGAAGCGGAGAACAAGGAAGCTGCTGCGGCGTTCCTGGACTGGATCGCGGAGCCCGAGAACTCGGGTCTCTACGCCGAGGTCGACGGGTCTCTGCCCATCGACATCCTGAACGGGGAAGCCGATCTCGCCGACACACCCTACGCGGAGGTCGCCGACATCATCAACGAAGGCAACTACGCGCCGCTGCCCAACACCGGCTGGTCGAACCCGGCCGTGTACGAGGCGCTCGGCTCCGGCGTTCAGGGCCTGCTGACGGGACAGAAGACCGTCGAGCAGGTGCTCGAAGACATGGACGCGGCCTGGTAGAGCGCACCCTTGTGCCCCGGCGATGGAAAGACGATTGGTCTGAGAAATGAATGTGACCACGACGCGCTCAGAAACTGAGCGGGTAGTGCTTCCACGCCGGGGCACCGATGGGGCGGGCCCGCGCCGCGAGGCGCGTCCCCGCCCCGCCGGGCTGCTGCAGTTCGGCCACTGGTGGTGGGCGTTGCCGGGCATCGTGCTCGTCGTCGCAATCCACTACGTCGCCACGGTCTCCGGCGCCTTCTTCGCCTTCACCGACTGGACCGGCATCGGCAGCTTCGAGTGGATCGGCATCGACAACTTCGTCGACCTGCTCAGCGACCCGAAGATGGTCGGCGCGCTCGCGAACACCCTCTTCCTGGCGTTCGGTGCCGT
This sequence comes from Microbacterium sp., assembly GCF_035554235.1. Taxonomy (GTDB): domain Bacteria; phylum Actinomycetota; class Actinomycetes; order Actinomycetales; family Microbacteriaceae; genus Microbacterium. The sequence goes on from NZ_DATMIO010000092.1 coordinate 18,608, forward strand.
CATCCTGAGCAACATCGCCGGCCTCCTGCTGGCCCTGGGGCTCAACCGGATCCTCAAATCTCGTTACATCCTGCGGGCGCTGTTCTTTCTCCCCGTCATCCTCAGCCCGCTGGCGACCTCCTACATCTGGAAGTTCATCTTCGAGTACGACGGAGCACTCAACACCATCCTCCGCGCGGTCGGCCTGGACAACGTTGCCCGCGCATGGCTGGCCGATCCGACTCTCGCCATCTGGGTGGTCCTCATCGTGGTCGTCTGGCAGCAGACCGGGTTCGCCATGGTCATCTACATGGCGGGCCTCGCTTCTGTGCCCGTCGAGATCGAAGAAGCTGCGGCCATTGATGGAGCGAGCCTGTTCCAGCGCACCTGGCACGTCGTCATCCCCGCCATCCGGCCCGCGATCGCCATCTCCACGACTCTCGGCCTCGTCAACGGCCTGCGAATTTTCGACCCGATCCTCGCGCTCACTGCCGGCGGCCCAGCCGGTGCCACCGAGACACTCGCCACCCAGGTCTACAAGCAGGCATTCGGGCTCAGCAATTTCGGGTACGGCGCGGCACTCGCGCTCGTCCTCACCGCAATCATCCTCGTGTTCGCAATCATCCAGCAGCGCGTGACGACCGGTCCTTCGGAGAAGTAGATGTTCCGCTATACAAAGCTCAGCCTGCTCCGCGAAATCGGCATGTGGGCGCTCGCGCTGATCTACCTGGCGCCCTTCTACATCCTCATAACGACGGCCTTCAAGACCGACACCGAGACGGCGACCGGCTCGCCGCTCGCGCCCCCGGCCGAATGGACGGGGGAGAACTTCGCGACCGTGCTCACGGCGAAGGGCAACTCGAATGTGCTGCTCGGTCTGCTCAACAGCATCCTGATCACCGGCGGCGCCGTGGTGTTGCTGGTGCTCTTCGGAGCGCTCACCGGCTACGTCCTGGCTCGCAGCACGAGGCGCTGGTCGCGCGCCGTCTTCTACCTGTTCCTCATCGCGATCGTGATGCCCACTCAACTGGGGACCGTGCCGCTATACATCGGCGCCCGGACCATCGGGCTCACCGGCTCGGTCTGGGGAATGATCCTGCTGTATGCCGGGATGCTGCTGCCGCTGGCGATCTTCCTGTACGCCGGGTTCTTCCGCGGACTCGGGACGGAATACGAGGAGGCGGCGTCGATCGACGGTGCAAGCCGGACCCAGATCTTCGTCCGTATCATCTTCCCGCTGATCTCCCCGGCGACCGGCACCGTCGCGATTCTGTGCGGCCTCATCATCTGGAACGACTTCTTCACCGCGCTGATCTTCCTCGGCGGGTCGGACAACCAGACCCTCCCCGTCGCCATCTACTACTACGTCGGTTCCCTCATCACGCAGTGGAACAAGATCTTCGCCATCGTCATCGTCGCGATGATCCCGATCCTCGCGTTCTATGTCTTCGCCCAGAAGAAATTCATTCAGGGATTCGCCGGCGGGCTCAAGGGTTGACGAACCCCGTTCGCAGGCTTGCCGACACCACCGCAGGAGCACAGATGCCAGCACAACGCCATTATCCGCAGCGCGTCGACGTCGCCATCGTCGGGTCCGGGCCGACCGCCGCCGCGTACGCCCGAATCCTCTCGGAGTCCGCACCCGAAGCCCGCATCGCGATGTTCGAGGTCGGGCCCACCGTTTCCTCTCCCCCCGGAGCGCACGTCAAATCCATCCCGGAAGGCGCGGATCGCGCACGCGCGCAGCGAGCTTCGGAAGGGCCAGGCGCCGATGCACCGAAGATCACCTCACCCGCGGCGATGAAGAGCGGCAAACGCCTGGCACGCCCCGGCACGTTCCTCATCGAGGGTGAGCACACGGTCCCCGGCGAGGACGGCCTGCCCGTCGCGGCCATGTCCAGCAACGTCGGGGGCATGGGGGCCCACTGGACAGGAGCATGCCCGAGGCCGGGTGACAGCGAGAGAATCACGTTCCTCGATGACCTCGATGAGATTCTCGACGACGCCGAGCGCCTGCTCGGAGTGAGTAGAACGGCCTTCGAGAACGCCCCGTTCGGGTCGGTGATCGTGGAGCGTCTCGGTGCGGCGGTCAACGCGGGCCGGCCTCCTGAGCGGCGCGTGCAGGCGATGCCGCTGGCCGTGCACCGGCAGGGCGACGGCAGCCTGGTCTGGTCCGGCCCCGACGTGATCATGGGCGAGGCCACCCGGTCGAACCCGAACTTCGAGCTGTTCGACGAGTCGCTGGTCACGAAGGTGCTCACGGCGGATGGAAGAGCCTCGGGCGTGGAGGTGCGTGACCTCCGCACCGACTCGACCCACACCGTGGATGCACGGTTCGTCATCGTCGGGGCCGACGCGTTCCGCACCCCGCAGCTGCTGTGGGCCTCCGGCATCCGTCCCGATGCCTTGGGGCGCTATCTCAACGATCAGACGCAGGTCGTGTTCTCGTCGCGACTTCGCGATGTTTCGGCGCCCGTGGTCGCCGACGAGACGGCCGGCGGGCTGAAGGTGCAGAGCGGGGTCAATTGGGTGCCGTTCACCGACGCCCTGCCGTTCCACATCCAGGTGATGCAGCCCGACTCCTCGCCCGTTCCGGTGCCCGAGGACGACCCCTTGGTTCCCGGATCCATCGTCGGGCTCGGAATGTTCCTGGCCAAGGACCTGCAACACGAGGACCGTGTGGAATTCTCGGATGTCGACGTGGACTCGTACGGAATGCCCGCGATCCGTGTGCACTACCGGCTCACCGAGCGGGATCACGAAATGCTCGAGCGCGCACGAGCTGCTGCGATCGAACTCGCCGAGGCCGTTGGTGAGCCCTTCGACGACACGCCTTTCACGCTCCCGCTCGGCTCCTCCCTGCACTACCAGGGCACAACCCGCATGGGTGACCAGGATGACGGGACGAGCGTCTGTGACACGCACAGCGAAGTCTGGGATGCGCCGGGGGTGTTCGTGGCCGGCAACAATGTCATCCCGACCGCCACCGCCTGCAACCCCACTCTGACATCGGTCGCGTTGGCGATCCGCGGCGCACGCCATGTCGCCGCTCGCCTTGCCGACGCAGGGTCGGCGGTGAGGAACTCTTGACGCTTCGGGTCGCGATGGTCGGACACGGCTTCATGGGCGCAGCGCACTCGGTGGGCTGGCGGCAGGCGCCCCGTCAGTTCGAGCTGCCTCAGGATGTCGAGATGTCGGTTCTCGTGGGCCGCCAGCTGCCCGCCACGAAAGCTTCGGCCGAGAAATGGGGCTGGCAGGAGTGCTCCACAGACTGGCGGTCGGTCATCGAACGTGACGACATCGACATCGTCGACATCGTCACACCCAGCGAGACACACGCCGAGATCGCCATCGCCGCCCTCGCAGCAGGCAAGCACGTACTCTGCGAGAAGCCCCTCGCCAACACGCTCGACGAGGCGAACGCCATGGCGGCGGCCGCCGCAGAAGCAGCGCGAGCCGGTGTGCGGACGATGGTCGGTTTCACCTATCGTCGGGTTCCCGCCATCGCCCTCATGCGCGAACAGATCGCGCAGGGTGCGATCGGCCGGGTTCAGCAGGTGCGTGCCTCCTATCGTCAGGATTGGCTCGTCGACCCGGAGGCACCCCTCACGTGGCGGCTGAAGAAGGAACTCGCGGGATCGGGCGCGCTCGGCGACATCGGAGCGCACGCGATCGACCTCGCGCAGTTCGTCACCGGCAGCGAAATCCTGCACGTCTCCGGGGTCATCGACACCATCGTCTCCCGGCGTCCCGTCACCCGCGCCACGCTCGCCGATCCTCGCCCCGAACTCGGAGAGGTGACGGTCGATGACATCGCGCTCTTCACCGGGCGATTCGCAAACGACGCGCTCGGCTCGTTCGAGGCGACGCGATTCGCGACCGGGCGGAAGAACGAGCTGTCCATCGAAGTCTCGGGCGACGCCGGTGCGCTGGCTTTCAATCTCGAGGATCTGAACAGCCTCAACTACTACGACCGCTCCGCGCCCACCCGGCTGCAGGGATTCGTGAAGATCCTCGTGACCGAACCCGACCACCCGTACCTGGAGGGGTGGTGGCCGGCCGGTCACATGCTCGGCTACGAGCACGGGTTCGCTCATCAGGTCAAGGACCTGGTCGAGGCCATCTCGGACAAGCGGCCGACCCACCCCTCCTTCTCAGAAGGGCTGCGTGTCCAGCAGGTGCTGGACGCCGTTCAGCGCAGCGCCGGCCGCGGTGCCGTCTGGACCGCGGTTCGGGACCCCACCGGGAATGGGACCGGCTCGACGCCACTCATCCCCTCAGAGCCTCAACGAAGGGCCGACCATGCTCGCAGCAGAAATCATTGAGAACGACACCCTCCGGGTGCGCGATACGACAGTGGCGATCGACGTGCGCATGCCCTGGTATCGGGCGCTCCCGCTGTCCTCGATCGCGGAGGCGTCGCTGAGCATCGACGGATCGGTCGTCGATCCAGACACCGTCACGTGGACGGTCAATGGCGTGACCCGCCCGCTCGCGGAGCTTGCGGAGCTGTGGGACGAGAACTGGTACGTGCTCGATTCCGCGACGATCGCCGGAACGCTCCCGGCGGATATCGAGCCCGGCCGTGAGGTCACGAGACAGGTCGATGTGGCGCTGAGCCTGTACATCCCCTACCTGCCGAATGCCGCCCACGGAGTCCTCCGGATCCGTGAGCAGGACACGAAGAGCATGACGTTGAAGGAGCTCCCATGACCGCGACCACCACGCTGGGCACCCCCATCCAGGGAGTGACGCTGTACAGCTTCACCCGGTTCTTCCACGCTCGGAAGATGAACTTCGACGAGCTCGTTCGTGAGGTCGCGCGTCGGGAGCTGGGTCCCGGATTGGAGATCGTGGGGTTCCAGTCGATTCGCGATTTCCCGAACGTCTCCGCCGAGTTCGTGCGTTCCTTCCACGCCCTCATCGATGAGACCGGGCTCGTGCCGACCTCGATGGGAGCGAACGCCGACGCGGGCCTTCGTCGCGACCGCATGCTCACCAACGATGAGCTCGTGGAATACATGGCGGCGCAGATCGATGTCGCCCGCCGGCTCGGATTCCCGATCGTTCGGGTGCAGTACTCGCTCACGCCCGACGACATGGAGCGACTGGTCCCGATCGCGGAGCGGGCGGGGGTGCAGCTCGGATTGGAGATCCATTCGTCTCACACGGTCTCGCACCCCGTCATCCAAGCCCTCCTGGAGCGTTACGAAAAGCTCGGGAGCGACCGCCTCGGATTCATCCCGGACTGGGGCGCGACGATGCACAGCATCCCGCCCACGCTGCTGGAGAGATATCGCAGACTCGGTGTCTCCGAGGAGGTGCTCACCGCGTTGCAGGCGTACTCGAAGGAACTCACTCGGAAGGGCCCTCCCATGCACGACGAGGAGCAGAGCAAGCGGATGGGGGAGGTCATCGGCCTTGCCCGGTCGCTCGGCGAGGAGCGTCGGGCAATGGACATGGCGGTGAACGTCGTCGGCCTGTTCGGCCGCGGCGACCCGAAGGAATGGGCCGACATCATGCCGTGGGTGGTTCATACCCATGGGAAGTTCTATGAGATCGACGCATCCGGTGCGGAACCGGCGGTGCCCATTCCCGAGATCATCGATGTGTATGTCCGCAACGGCTACTCCAAGACCATCTCAAGCGAGTGGGAGGGGTTCCACTGGAACGACTGGGAGAGCGCGTTCGATGTGATCTCGCGTCAGCAGGCGCTGCTTCGTCGGTCAGCCGATTCGTCGGGGTCGAGAATGGTCGTGGATGCCTCCGAAGCGCGCACGCTGATGGAGAGTGCTCTGTGATCGACAGCCCGGAACATCGCCGGCTCTTCGACAGGGAAGGCGGCCGCCACCGGTTCACGGCCCGACGCGTCCGCGTCACCGGTGTGACGGACGTTCTCGGCCGGTTCGTTCGCGTGACGGTCGCCGGCGATGAGCTCTCCGATTTCGCCTCGACCGGACCCGCGGATCACATGAAGGTGTTCTTCCCCGACCCGGAGTCGGGGATCCTGTCCGGCCCGGAGGCACTGGGACCGGGTGTGGACGGCATCCGGCGCCCCGACGGCGCCGTGTTCGGTCGCGATTTCACGCCGCTGCACCCACGTCGCGACCCGAGTACCGGCCTTCCCGCGCTCGACATCGACATCTTCACCCACGACGCCCCGGGCCCTGCCGCGAGGTGGGCGATGACAGCCGCGGCTGGTGACGAGCTGATCCTTGTCGGGCCACGAGGGTCCCGTCGTGCCCCGCAGGGCGTTGACAGGATAGTGCTCGTGGTCGATGAGACCGCGCTTCCGTCCGCCGGGCGCTGGCTGCAGGACGCCGCGACCTCCACTCGCGTCGAGCTTGTCCCTCTCATCGGAGGTCAGCTGGATTGGGTCGAATCGTACCTTCGCGAATTCGGCATCCCGGCGCGCGTGCACCGCGATGGCGGCAGCGCGCTCTACCGGCTGAGGCAAGCCGACGTCGATGACCGCACGTTCGTCTTCGCCGCCGGCGAGGCGGGCACGCTCGTCGAGATCCGACGACTCCTTCGCCACGAGCTGGGGTTGCCGAACTACCAGTACGCGGTCAGCGGCTATTGGAAGCAGGGCGAGGCCGCCTTCGACCATCACGCCCCGATCGACCCCGACGACAATGACGACCCCGAGCCGTCCCGCCTCGTCGCCGCCGGTTCGCGGCCTCGCCCCGACGAAGCGAATGCCCTCGGAGGGAGGAATCGATGAAGGTCGGAATCGTCGGAGGAACCGGCAACATCTCGACGGCCGTGGTTCGGCTGCTGCTGGAGCGCGGACACGACGTCACATGCATCACAAGAGGCCGAACCGGCACCGTCCCGGCCGGCGCGCGGTCCCTCACCGGCGACCGCAACGACCGCGATTGGTTCGTCTCCGCTGTCCGCGCCGAGAAGTTCGATGCCGCGATCGACTTCTTCGCCTTCACTCCCGAGCACGGAGCGGCCAGTCTCGACGCCTTCCGTGGGGTCGGACACCTCATTCACACGTCCACCGTCGTCACCGTCGGCGACCAGTTCGACTGGCTGCCGGTCACTGAGGACCACCCGGTCAGGCCGGCGATGCCGTACGGACGGAACAAGGCCGAGATCGACCGCCTGTACCAGGCCGCCTACTTCGACGATGGCTACCCCGTCACGGTCATCAAGCCGTCGACGACCTACGGGCGGCAGCGGGTTCTCCGTCAGATCGGGATCGACACACGGTGGATACGCCGCATCCAGCAAGGGCGGCCGATTCTCCGGGTCGGCGATGGGATCGCACTCCACCACCTGCTTCACGTCGACGATGCCGCGCCCGCGTTCGTCGGTGCGCTCGAGAGAACGAGCACCATCGGCCAGGTGTACTTCCTGGTCAACCCCACGCACACGTCGTGGAACAACGTCCACGAGACGGCGATGCGGGTGCTCGGCAACGAAGTCGAGCAGGTGGGCGTGACTGCCGACGTCCTCTACGGGCTGGATCCGGAGCGCTTCCGGATGGTGCAGGGAATCTTCTCGCACAACCTGCTGTACAGCGCGGCGAAGATTCAGCGAGACGTGCCCGAGTTCGCGCCGCGGATCTCGCTCGAGGACGGGCTCGCCGACGCATTCGAGCATCTGCAGGTCAGTGGCTTGGTGGAAGAGTCGCCCCTTGGCGATTGGGAGGACCAGATCATCGCTGCGCAGCGGACGG
>NZ_DATMIO010000093.1:0-3020 GCF_035554235.1 Microbacterium sp.
CCGAGCCTGGAGCAGCAGGACTACTCACGGACGCAGATCGCCTACGACCGTGACGAGCGCAATCAGCTCGCCAAGAAGCAGGGGAAGTACACGGAGGAGCACTTCATGAAGCCGCACGGGAAAGTCCTGGAGCAGTGGGCCGCCGACTACCCCGTTCTCGTCGGATGACCAGCGGAGAATCCTCGATCGTGCACACGCTCTTGCCCACCTCCATCGTCGGCAGCCTGCCGAAGCCGTCGTGGCTCGCGCAGCCCGAAACCCTCTGGTCTCCGTGGAAGCTGGAGGATGATGCGTTGGTCGAGGGCAAGCAGGATGCGCTGCGCAGCGCAGTCCAGGAGCAGCGCCGGCGCGGCATCGACATCATCAGCGACGGAGAGCAGACCCGCCAGCACTTCGTCACCACGTTCATCGAGCACCTCACCGGCGTCGACTTCGAGCAGCGAGAGACCGTGCGAATCCGCGATCGGTATGACGCGAGCGTGCCGACCGTCGTCGGTGCCGTGAGCCGTGAGAAGCCCGTGTTCGTCGACGACGCGAAGTTCCTCCGTCAGCAGACGGACCAGCCGATCAAGTGGGCACTCCCTGGCCCGATGACGATGATCGACACGCTCTACGACCGCCACTACAAGAGCCGCGAGAAGCTGGCCTGGGAGTTCGCGACGATCCTCAATCAGGAAGCGAAAGAGCTCGAGGCGGCCGGGATCGACATCATCCAGTTCGACGAACCCGCATTCAACGTCTTCCACGATGAGGTGCAGGACTGTGGGGTGGCAACGCTGGAGAGGGCGGCAGAAGGGCTACGTGCCGAGACAGCCGTGCACATCTGCTACGGCTACGGGATCAAGGCGAACACCGACTGGAAGGCGACCCTCGGGCCGGAATGGCGGCAGTACGAGCAATCCTTCCCGCTCCTGCAGCGATCCACCATCGACATCGTGTCGCTCGAATGCCAGCACTCCCATGTGCCGATGGACCTCATCGAGCTCGTCCGCGGCAAAAAGGTAATGCTCGGGGCCATCGACGTGGCGAGCGAGACCATCGAGACCCCGGACGACGTCGCCGACACCCTCCGACGCGCGCTCACGTTCGTCGACGCGGACAAGCTCCTCCCGAGCACGAACTGCGGCATGGCGCCGTTGACTCGGAACGTTGCACTCGGGAAGCTGAGCGCGCTCAGTGCGGGCACGGACATCATCCGCAAGGAGATCGCTGCCGCAAGGCCGTGACCGCGCGTTGCCGCTCCCGGCGATCGAGGGCGCTGGTGAGTCCATCCGGCTGCCGACCGCGGCGTCACGCACGGTCATCCGGTGTCACCCGGCGGTCATGTGTCGTCACTCGTGGTCACGTGCGGTCACTCCGGGTAAGACGCGCATCTCTCTAGCGACTTCTGAAATAGCTTCCTTCCTACGCCCGGCATCCGCGGGCCATGAAGCTGAGGACGAAGGACCAGATGACTCGCCACAATCTCCGACCCACCGGGCTCGCCGCCCTCGCCGCGCTGGCCCTGGCCGGGCTGGCGTTGACCGCGTGCGCAGGCACCGCCGCAGGCGCCGCGTCTGGCGAGGAGGTCACGACCATTCGCTACCAGGGCAGCGCGGGGGCCGTGAACCCGCTCGAGCTCGCCGATGCGTTGGGTTACCTCGACGGCATCACGCTCGAAAAGATCGGCGATGTGACAGGGGGGCCTCAGGGTCTCCAGGCCCTCGCGTCGAAGCAGACCGACATCAGCAGCGGTGCCTTCTTCGGTGCCATCGCCCAACTGGTTGGCACGGGGGCGCCGATCAAAGCCGTTGTGCCGACCTACGGCTCCAACGGCAAGACGTTCGGCACGATTATCGCCACGAAGCAGTCGGGAATCACCGACGCGCACGGTCTCATCGGTAAGCGCATCGCCGTGAACACTCTCGGCGCCAACGCGGAAGCCGTGTTGGACACGTGGTTCGACCAGGAGAAGCTGACCCAGGAGGAGCAGGACCAGATCACGCTCGTGCCGCTGCCTCCTCTCAACACGCCCCAGGCGCTGAAGGACGGACAGGTCGATGCCGCGTACCTCTCGTTCATCGCGGCTGAGGTGACCAAGCAGACGGTGGAAACCGTGGAGCTGACGAGCGACATCGATGTGATCGGCAAGTACAGCGGTGGCGGATTCTCGATGAGAGAGGACTTCATCAAGGCGAATCCGAAGACCACGAAGACGCTCGTCGCGGGCGTTGCCAAGGCCGTCAACTTCATCGAAACGCATGAGAAGCAGGAAATCTTCGACGTCTACTTCCCCTACCTCGACGAGCAGGGGCTCGGTGACTACAAGCCCGCGATCGAGCAGAACTTCCCCGGCAGCCTCGGGGTGCCATCCGCCACGCCCGTTATCGAAGACAAGGACATTGCGATCTGGCTGGACTGGCTGCAGGCGCGTGGCGACGTCGACGCCGATGCGATTGAACCGTCGGATGTCTATACCAACGAATTCAACCCTTACGCGAAAGGCCAGTGATGAGTTCTCGAATCGAATTGACGGCTGTCGGACAGACCTTCTGGGTCCGGGGCAACGACGACAAGCAGCTGCGAGAGTTCATCGCGCTCGACGAGCTGAATCTGACGGTCGCGGCCGGGGAGTTCCTCACCATCGTCGGGCCGTCCGGATGCGGCAAGTCGACCGTGCTCGATTTGATCGCCGGCCTCGCCAAGCCCAGCAGCGGCGGGCTGACGGTTGACGGCATCCCGATTTCGGGCCCCGGGCTAGACCGCAGCGTCGTGTTCCAGCAGTACGCACTGCTGCCGTGGCGCACGGCCCAGGCGAACATCGAGTTCGCGCTGGAAGCAAAGGGCGGCCTCTCGAAAGCGCAGAGGTCGGAGCGGGCGAAGACCTATCTCGAGCTGGTCGGGCTCACAGAGTTTGCGGATCGCTATCCGCACGAGCTGTCGGGCGGAATGAAGCAACGCGTGGCCATTGCCCGCAGCCTCTCGTATGGGCCCGAGGTGCTCCTCATGGATGAACCGTTCGGTGCACTCGACGCACAGAC
>NZ_DATMIO010000094.1:0-5439 GCF_035554235.1 Microbacterium sp.
CTCCTCGCCGACGCCCCCGACGTCACCGACGCGTCGGGCCGCTTCCGGCGCCGCACCTCCGTGGGCGCCGATGCCAAGCGGGCGTGACAGCGCGCGTCGCCGCTGGCCGATGGTCGCGGTCGTCGCCGCGTTCGCCTGCCTAGGCGGCTGGATCGTGCTCGGGGCCGTCACCGCGTCGGAGCCGAGTGGGTTCCTGGTGGAGCCGCCGGTGGATGCCGCTCCGGCGGTTTCCGCCCACGCCGGGCCGGGCAACGATCCGGAGTCCGTCGCCGGCGAGGCGTCGGCCGCGCAGCCCGCAGCGGCGGGCAACTCCGCCCGGGTCGACGCCGGCTGGGCATCGCGCACCTCCGCAGCAACCGGCATCCCCGAGCGGGCGGTTCGCGGATACGCCGGGGCGGAACTGGCGATGGCCGCCGAGTCGCCGGGATGCGGCATCCGCTGGAGCACGCTCGCCGCGCTCGGCAGCATCGAATCGGCACACGGCACCCATGCGGGTTCGTCGATCGGTGACGACGGCCTCACCCGGCCGGGCATCTTCGGCATCGACCTCACGGGCGAATCGAGCGCGCGCATCACGGATACCGACGGGGGAGTGTGGGACGGCAAGGCCGATATCGATCGAGCGGTCGGGCCGATGCAGTTCATTCCCGCGACGTGGGAGACCTGGGGCGCCGACGGCAACGGCGACGGGGTTCGGGATCCGCAGCACATCGATGACGCGGCCCTGGCCGCCGCCGGTTACCTGTGCCATTACGGCGACCTGAGCACCCCCGACAACTGGCGGAGCGCGATCTTCGCCTACAACCACCTCGACTCGTACGTGAACGCGGTGGCCCGCGCCGCGAACGACTACGCGGGGCGCGCGCCAGCGAGCCGGGGGTCTGGCGCGGAGCCCCAGACGGACCGCTGATGATCGACAGCACGAGTCTGGTGTCGGGCCGATTCCGGCTTGGTGAGCTCCTCGGCACAGGGGGCTCGGCATCCGTCTTCGCCGCCGTCGACACGCGCACGGGTTCGAGCATCGCGCTGAAGATCCTGCACCCGCATCTTTCGGAGCGTCCCGCGGCGCGCGGCGCCTTCCTCGCCGAGGCGCGGCGGGCTGAGCCGCTGCGGCACCCCAATATCGTGGGCGTGCTGGATGTCGGCATCGACGACGCCGCCGACGCTCCGCTCGCGTGGATCGCGCTCGAGCGCGCCGCCGGCTCCAGCCTGTCGGAGCACGTCGCGCGCCACGGGCCGCTCTGGCCCGCGGAAGCGGTCGCGGTGCTTGACGGCACACTGCGCGCCCTCGAGGCGGCGCACGCGATCGGTCTTGTTCATCGCGACGTCTCGCCCGCGAACATCATGGTCGCGCCGGGCGGGATCGACAGCGCTGGCGTGCGGCTGCTCGATTTCGGGCTGGCGGATGCCGCGGGCAAGGCCGCGCTCGGAACCGACGATCTGCTCAGCGTGGAGGCCACGGGCCGCGCCGGGGTCATGGGCAATGTCAACTACGTGTCGCCGGAGCAGGTGCGGGGCGAGCCGGTCGACGCGCGGGGAGACGTGTACCAGGCCGGGGCGGTGCTGCACTTCGCACTGACCGGGCGCCCGCCGTTCCCGCGCGAGAGCACGGGGCAGACGATGCGCGCGCACCTCGAGACGCCGCCGCCGGTGCCGTCGGTGACCGACCCGCGCATCCCCCGCTCGCTCGACCGCATCGTCGTGCGCGCGATGCTCAAGGATCCCGCCGACCGATTCGCCTCGGCTGCCGCGATGCGCGCGGCGCTGACCGGGCTGGGGATCGGCGCCGCGGGCGCGGTGCCGGAGGTGCGGGCGGCGCCCGTGGTGCGCACCGCAGTGACGAGCGTGACGGATGCGGTACGCCTTCCGGTCGAGGAGCTGCAGGACGAGGGGCATGAGGACGAGGGCCTTGAGGACGAGGGGCTCGAGGTCGGCGGACTCTCGGCCGAGCGTCTCCCGGCAGAGACGTACGGCATCACGCGCGTGCTCGGCCGCACGATGGTGCCACCGCGAGTCCCCGGCTCCCCGGACTCCACCATCGCGCACGCGCCGCGCGGCCGTGCGCGACACGCGCGCTCGCGCGCGGGCACGTGGTTCGCCGCCACGACCGCCGCCATCGTGACCGTGATCGTCGTCGCTCTCGCCGCCACGAGCACCCCCACCGCGTCGGTCGAGGCCGAGCCGTCGGCCGCGCCCTCCCCGACGCCGACCGCGCCCCCGCCCGCCCCCGAGCCCGAGCCCTCGGTAAAGCCGATCGTCTCGCTCGTGACGGTGCCCGATCTGACGCGCATGTCGGTCGCCGAGGCGGCGGGAGTTCTCGCCGATGCCGGGCTCGTCGCCGGCGCGGTCACGCTCGTCGATTCCCCTTCTCTGCGCGACACCGTGCTGGAGTCGAACCCCGCAAGCGGCCAGAGGCTCGGCCGAGGCGGAGCGGTGGCGCTGACGGCGGCGTCGGGCCTCAGCACGATTCCGGATGTCGCGGGCCAGGACCGCGACGCCGCTCTGGCCGCTGTCCAGTCGGCGGGGTTCGCACCTTCGCTCGCGCACCGTCCCGCCACCGCGCAGACCCCTGCCGGCCGCATCGTGGGCACCGAACCCGGTGCCGGCACCCGGCTGGTGGTGGGCACGCCCATCAGCGTCCTCGAGTCGGTGGGCAGCGTCGCCCCGGAACCCACCGCCACGGCGACGCCGACGAGCAGGCCGACGCCCACGTCGACGCCGACCAGCGATCCCGGAGAGTGAGATGACTCGCGCACATCCGTCCTCAAGACCCGGTACAGGCGTCCTTCGCCGCTCGGAGGCCCCGCGTTCACCTTCGGCGCGCACGCTGACGGAGGCTGTGGGAGCCGACCCTGCCCCCTGCGTCTCAGCCAACACCCGGAGAAGACTGATGGCTGGTGCGCTGCGTCGCGAGAGGCTGTCATGAGCGACGCTTCGACGGGCTCAGCGACCGGCGTGGGTGGCTCAGCGACCGGAAACCAGAACGTCGCGACCGCGGTGCTGACCGACGAGACGACGATCTTGCCGGCGGTGCGAGACCCGTCCTCCGGCCTTCCCGAGGCCCGCGATCTGCGGGCCGTGCCGACGTTCTCCGACACCGTCTTCCGACGCACCGCCTTCGCGGCCGGTGGCATCACCGTCGCGATCATGCTGTCGGTCGGCCTCTTCCTCGCGTTGCGGGCGGGCCAGGCGATCCTCCCACCCGACGGCGCGGGCTTCGCCTTCCTGACCACCCAGGCGTGGTCGCCCGAGACGGGCGAGTTCGGCATCGCCGCCGTGCTGTTCGGGACGATCACCATCGCGATCATCGCGATGTGCGTGTCGGTTCCGCTCGCGCTCGGCACCTCGCTGCTCATCTCCGAGGTGCTGCGCGGCCGCCTCAAGCAGTGGGCGATCACGCTCGTCGACCTGATGGCCGCCGTGCCCAGTGTCGTGTTCGGCCTATGGGGAGTGTTCTTCCTTCAGGCGGCGATCATCCCGGTCTCGCGCTGGATCTCGACGTACTTCTCCTGGATCCCGGTGTTCGCGGTGACGGATGCCGACGGTAACGCCCTCACCGACGCATCCGCGTTCACGTCATCGGCATTCATCGCCGGTCTCGTCGTCTCACTCATGGTCGTGCCCACGCAGACCTCGATCATGCGAGAGGCGTTCATGCAGGCGCCCGCCGGTGAGCGTGAGGCCGCGTACGCGCTCGGTTCGACGCGGTGGGGCATGATCGGTGCCGTCGTGCTGCCGTTCGGTCGCGGCGGCATCATCGGCGGCACGATGCTCGGCCTCGGCCGTGCCCTCGGCGAGACGATCGCGGTCTACATGATCATCTCGCCGATCTTCGTCATCAACTGGCAGGTGCTCAAATCCGGTGGCAACTCGGTCTCGGCCTTGATCGCGCTGCGATACGGCGAGGCGAGCGAATTCGCGCTTTCCGCCTTGATGGCGGCGGGACTGGTGTTGTTCCTCATCACCCTGGTCATCAACTTCACGGCATCGTCGGTCGTCGCCCGCTCGCGCTCCGGCGCCGAAAGCGAGGCGTGATGACCATCACGCTCGAGTCGCCCCGGGCCGCTGAATCCGACTTTGCCGATGCCGACGCGGGCGCACACGACGACACCGCCGAGGGGGTCATCCGCACCCGCATTCCCGACCGCGACGACATCGAGATCGGTGAGCGCCGCAACGTTCGCGCCGCCCGTCTCGACGACCGCTACGCGCTGCTGGGCGCCGCGGCCGGTGCTCTGGCACTCGCGGCGCTGCTGTTCGGCTGGATCGCGCCGTTGAGCGGCGTCGTCGGGTTCGTCGTCGTCGCGTTCCTGGCGTTCGTCGCGTTCTATGCGCTCCTCATTAGCACCACCGCCGATGGACGGGAGGTTGCCGATCGGGTCATGACGGTCGTGCTCATCAGCGCCGGCGTCATCCTGTTCAGCGCCCTCCTGTTCGTCGTGGTGTTCACGATCGTCCGCGGCTGGGATGCGTTGATGCACGCGAACTTCTTCTTTCAAGACATGGAGTTCGCGGGGCCGCTCGACGGGCTGGATGTCGGAGGCATCGCGCACGCGATCCTTGGCACGCTGATCCAGATCGGCATCGCGCTGGTCATCTCGATTCCCCTCGGCATCGTCACCGCGTTGTTCCTCAACGAGGTCGGCGGGCGCTTCGCGCGATTCGTGCGCACGATCGTCGACGCGATGACCGCCCTGCCCTCGATCGTGGCCGGGCTGTTCATCTACTCCGCAATCATCCTGGGGCTCGGCGGTCAGCGGTCAGGATTCGCGGCGGCACTTGCGATCACCGTGATGATGCTGCCGATCATGATCAGAGCGGCGGATGTCGTGCTGCGCCTGGTCGCCGGACACCTGCGTGAGGCGTCATATGCGCTAGGAGCGTCGAAGTGGCGGACGGTGTGGCATGTGGTGCTTCCGACCGCTCGCTCCGGACTTGTGACCGCCGTCATCCTGGCCACCGCCCGCGGCATCGGAGAGACCTCGCCGGTGCTCCTCACCTCTGGCATCACGAACGTCATGAACCTGAACCCGTTCGAAGGACCGATGGTCTCGCTGCCTCTCCAGGTGTTCACGTTCGTGGCATCTCCCGAGCCGACCTACATCGCGCGCGGTTTCGGCACGGCCGCGGTTCTGTTGCTCCTTGTGCTCGTGCTGTTCTCGATCGCCCGGATCGTCGGCGGCCGCGGCCCCGGCGAGCTTTCGCCGCGCCAGCGCCGTGCCGCGCTGGCGCGCTCGCAGCGTGATCTCGTCCGCTACGACGCGCGCGCGGCCGGCGATCGCATCGATACGACCGGGTACGGCGGATTCGACTTCCAGCGATCCCGTCCCGCCGCCGTACCCCCAGCATCATCCGCCCGTCCTCTGGAGGAACCACGATGAGCACGTTGAAGCGCCGTCGCACGAGCGTGAGCGCAGCCTTCGCCGCGCTGCTGGTCAT
>NZ_DATMIO010000095.1:0-2388 GCF_035554235.1 Microbacterium sp.
CCGTGGTGGATGAGCGAGCGCGCGATGTCGTACAGCGCCTCGTTCAGCGTGCTCGCCCGCAGCGTGATCGTCCCGACGCCCGACTCGGCGTCGCGCAGGTGCTGCGGCGAGTAGCCCGCCCAGAACGGCGGCGCATAGGGCACCTCGGCCTTCTCGGCCGCGCGGCGCGAGACCTCCAGCGCGGTGATCGTGTCGGTGCCCAGCGGGAGGTGCGCTCCGTGCTGCTCGCACGAGCCGATCGGGATGAGGACGATGTCCGAGCGCTCCCGAAACCATTCGATGTCCGGAGGCGCGAGATCCAGCAGGCAGTGCGAGACGGGTCGGCCGTTCTCAGACATGGGAAGCCTCCTTGGCGATGGTGAGGTAGCGCTCGGCGACGAGGTCGGCGAACTCGGGATCGTCGACGTGCGCGTCGACCTCTTCGAAGGCGATGTGGGAGGGAAGCGAGTCGCGCAGGGAGTCGATGAAGGCGGCATCGGCCTCGGGGTCCCACAGGTCCCCGCCGGGCACGTCGGCGAGCGAGAAGCCGCCCGTGGGGCAGATCACCTGCACCGGGCCGCGCGCGCCGGCCAGTCGCTCCGCGACGATGCGGCCGAGCTCCGCCTCCTCCTCGGCGGTCAGCCGCACGAGCGTGGCCACGGGGTTGTGGAAGTACTGCTTTCGCGAGCGGAGGTTCTCGGGCAGCTCCTCCCGGGCGCCCTGGTTGAAGAAGTCGACGCAGCCGGGTACGACGACCTGCGGCAGCCCGTGCTCGCCGGCGACGGTCAGGCGCCGCGGCCCGGTGGCGTGGATGCCGGTCGGGTGCATCGCATTGGCAAGCTCGGACAGCGTGAAGTCGATGACTCCGGAGATCGCCTCCGCTTCGATGAGCCTTTCCATGGCCGGGCCACCCACGCCGTTGGCGTGGAAGACGACCGGCTGGTGACCGCCGGCCTCGAGCGCAGGCAGCATGTGCATCACGGCGGGCGTCGTGTGGCCGAGCATCGTGATGGCCACGCAGCGCTCGCCGAGCGCCTCGGCCGGGCGGCCGGCGTCGCGGGCCATGCCAACCACCGCCGCGGCCGCGTTGTCGAAGATCGCCCGCGAGATCGGGTTGATCCCGAGGATGTCGATCACCGAGTGCATGACGAGGGTGTCGCCCTCGCCCACGAACGGCCCAAAGGGCCGCCGGCCCGAGGCCGACGGGGAGACGATCAGCTTGGGCACCCCGACGGGAAGCGCGGCCATCGCCGCAGCGCCGAGCAGGGCGCCCTCGGCGCCGCCGAGGCACAGGGCGCCGTCCACGCGTCGCTCGGCCCAGAGGGCCTCGAGCACCGCCCGCACGCCCTCCTGCATCTGCTCCACCGCCGCCCCGCGCGAGCCCGCCGACCGCACCTCGTCGAGCTCGCGCCCGCCGGCGCGGGCGACCTCGGCGCGGGACACGCCGGCCTCGCAGCCGGCGGCCTCGCCGAGGATGCCCGAGTCGATCACGATCGCCTCGCCGCCGAGCGCGACGATCCGGTCGCGCACGTACGCGGTCTCGTCGCCCTTGGTGTCGAGGGTGGCGATCAGCGCTATCCGCGGCGAATCGCTCAAACGGCCTGGCCTACGGACTCGGCCGCCCTCTTGAGCCGGTCGATCGAGTCCTGCACGTACTGGTCGTAGAGCTTCGCGGGGACGGTGCCGGTTCCGTGGTCACGCAGGAACTGCTCCATGCCCTGTGAGCTCTCGCTCTCCGAGGCGTCGGTGATCTCCGTGCGCTCGGAGATGCGGCTGCGGTCGACGGTCGCCACGAACTCGACGGTCACGCAGCCGTCGTAGCCCACCTCGTCGAGGGTCTGCATCAGCTTCTCCCAGTCGATGGCACCCTGGCCCGGGGGCATCCGGTTGTTGTCGGCCACGTGGAAGTCGACCAGGCTGTCGCCCGCGGTGCGGATCGCCCGCGCCCAGTCGGCCTCCTCGATGTTCATGTGGAAGATGTCGAGGCTGACGCCACAATTGCCGCCCACGTCCTCGGCCAGGGCGAGGGCCTGGTCGGTGCGGTTGATGAAATAGGTCTCGAAGCGGTTGAGCGGCTCGAGGCCGATGCGCACGCCCACCTCCTCGCCGTGGGCCTGGCACTCCTTGAGGCCCTCGACTGCCCACTGCCACTCGTCCTCGGGGGAGCCCATGGGCACGACCTTCCCCACGGTGGAGGGGACGATCGTGATGATGTCGCCACCCCAGGCCGCGACCTGGCTCATCGTGTCCTTGACGTAGTCGACCGATCCCTGGCGCACGTACTTGTCCTCGTGCACGAGGTCGCGCCCGCCCGTCATCAGCGTCACGGAGCCCCAGCAGCCGACCCCGTGCTTGTCCATCAGGCCCTTCACCTCGTCGGTGTCCCAGACGGCGGGTTCACCGGAGATC
>NZ_DATMIO010000096.1:0-2124 GCF_035554235.1 Microbacterium sp.
GAAACAGGAGTCGTAACCATGGCCGTGATCGAGAACCTCCCGAGCCCCTCCACCGAGCGTCCGATCGGGTTCGGCCGCCTGAAGCGCAAGGAGGACGCGCGGTTCATCCGCGGCCAGGGCAACTACCTCGACGACATCCGCCTGCCCGGCATGGTCCACGGCGCGATCCTGCGCAGCCCGTACGCGCACGCGCGGATCGTCTCGATCGACACCTCGGCCGCGCTCGCGCACCCGAACGTCGCCGCCGTCATCACCGCCAAGGACCTGGAGACGCTCGGCCTCGCATGGATGCCGACGATCTCCTACGACACGCAAGCGGTGCTCGCCGGCGACAAGGTCCGTTTCCAAGGTCAGGAGGTCGCGTTCGTGATCGCGACCGACGAGTACTCGGCCAACGACGCGCTTGCACTGATCGACGTGGAGTACGAGCCGCTGCCGGCGATCGTCAACGCCCGCAAGGCGCTCGATCCCGACGCGCCGCTGATCCGCGACGACAAGTCAGGCCAGCGCGACAACCTGGCGAGCCCGACCTGGGAGGCCGGCGACGAGGCGGCCACCGATCGCGCCTTCGCGGAGGCCGACACGGTCGTCACGCGCGACATCATCTACCCGCGCTGCCACCCCGCGCCGCTCGAGACCTGCGGGATGATCGCCGATTTCAACCCGCAGACCGGCCAGCTCGACATCTACAACGGCAACCAGGCGCCGCACGCCCACCGCACCGTCTACGCCCACGTCGCGGGGCTGGCCGAGCACATGATCCGCATCCAGTGCCAGGACATCGGCGGCGGCTTCGGGAACAAGGTGCCGGTCTACCCAGGCTACGTGTGCGCGATCGCCGGTTCGATCGTGGCGGGCGTGCCGGTCAAGTGGGTGGAGAACCGCTCCGAGAACCTCATGTCCACCGGCTTCGCCCGCGACTACATCATGCGCGGCGAGATGTGCTCGAAGGACGGGAGGATCACCGGCCTCCGCGTGGACGCCATCGCCGACCACGGCGCCTTCGACAGCACCGCCCAGCCGACGAAGTTCCCTGCCGGCTTCTTCCACATCGTGTGCGGCTCCTACGACCTCCAGGCGGCGTACGTGAAGGTCAAGGCGGTCTACACGAACAAGGCGCCCGGGGGTGTCGCTTACAGGTGCTCGTTCCGCATCACCGAGGCCGCCTACCTGATGGAGCGGATGGTCGGCGCGCTGGCGATGGAGATGAAGGTCGACCCGACCGAGCTGCGCATGCGCAGCTTCATCAAGCCCGACCAGTTCCCATACGAGACGACGACTGGGTGGACGTACGACTCGGGCGAGTACGCCAAGGCGATGCAACTCGCAATGGAGATCGCCGGTTACGAGGACCTGAAGCGCGAGCAGGCCGAGAAGCGCGCGCGCGGCGAGCTGATGGGCATCGGCGTGTCCTTCTTCACGGAGGGCGTCGGCGCGGGGCCGCGCAAGCACATGGACATCCTGGGGCTCTCGATGAACGACGGCGCCGATCTGCGCGTGCACCCGTCAGGCAAGGCGGTGGTCAGCATCAGCGCGCAAACCCAGGGCCAGGGTCACGAGACCACGTTCGCTCAGATCGTCGCCGAGGAGCTCGGCATTGCGCCCGAGGACGTCGAGGTTCGCCATGGCGACACCGACAAGTCGCCCTACGGCCTGGGTACCTACGGCAGCCGGTCGACGCCGGTGTCGGGGGCGGCGGTGGCGGTCGTCTCGCGCAAGGTGCGCGACAAGGCCCGGCTGATCGCCGCGACGATGCTGGAGACGAGGCCCGAGGATCTGGCCTGGGAGAAGGGGCGCTGGTACGTCAAGGGTGACCCCGAGAAGGAAGCGATGATCGAGGACATCGCTTCGCGGGCCTACAGCGGGGAACCGATGCCCGCGGAGCTGGAGGGCGGCCTCGACGCTCAGGTGATCTACGACCCGCCCAACCTCACCTACCCCTACGGCGCGTACATCGCCGTCGTGGACGTCGATCCCGATACCGCCCAGGTCACGGTCCGGCGCTTCATCGCCGTCGACGACTGCGGCGTGCGGATCAACCCGATGGTCGTCGACGGGCAGATACACGGCGGACTCGCCGAGGGAATCGGGATCGCCCTCATGGAGCTGATCTCCTTCGACGCC
>NZ_DATMIO010000097.1:0-11066 GCF_035554235.1 Microbacterium sp.
ATGTGTCTCACCGCTCCGGTGGGATGCCGCATCCGCACCGAACCGCGAGCGTGCACCAGTTCGGGCGCGGGCGCAACCCCCTCCAGCGGATGGGCGACCGGGGTACATGCTGGCGGTCGCAGGAGGTGCGCATGAAAGCCATGGTCTACCGCGGGCCGTACAAGATCCGCGTCGAGGAGAAGCCCGACCCGAAGATCGAGCACCCCGGTGATGCAATCGTGCGGGTCGAGCTCGCCGCGATCTGCGGCTCCGACCTGCACCTCTACCACGGCATGATTCCCGACACGAGAATCGGGCATACCTTCGGGCATGAGTTCATCGGCACCATCGAGCGGGTGGGCCCGGCCGTGCAGAACGTGAAGGCCGGCGACCGGGTGATGGTCCCGTTCAACATCTACTGCGGTTCCTGCTTCTTCTGTGCGCGCGGCCTGTTCTCGAACTGCCACAACGTCAACGCCAACGCCACGGCGGTCGGCGGCATCTACGGGTATTCGCACACCGCGGGCGGATTCGACGGGGGACAGTCAGAGCTGGTGCGAGTGCCGTTCGCCGATGTCGGGCCGGCCGTCATCCCGGACGGGATATCCGACGAGAACGCGCTGCTTCTGACCGACGCGTTCTCGACGGGCTACTTCGGCGCGCAACTCGCGGACATCGCCGAGGGTGACACCGCGGTCGTCTTCGGGGCGGGGCCCGTCGGCCTCGCCGCGGCGCGGTCGTGCTGGCTGATGGGCGCCGGGAGGGTCATCGTGGTGGACTATCTCGATTACCGACTCGAGAAGGCCGAGACCTTCGCCTTCGCCGAGACCGTCAACTTCGGGCAGGTCGGCGACATCGTCCGCCGGCTCAAGCGCGCGACCGACGGACTCGGCGCCGACGTCGCCATCGACGCGGTCGGAGCGGAGGCGGACGGCCACGTGTTGCAGCACATCACTTCAGCAAAGCTGAAGATGCAGGGCGGGTCTCCCGTCGCCCTGAACTGGGCGATCGACTCCGTTCGCAAGGGCGGAACGGTGTCGGTGATGGGTGCATACGGACCCCTCTTCAGCGCGGTGAAGTTCGGGGATGCCGTGAACAAGGGCCTCACCATCCGCACCAACCAGGCGCCCGTGAAGCGGCAGTGGCCGCGCTTGTGGGAACACATCCGAAGCGGCGCCGTCACCCCGAGCGACCTGATCACGCACCGCATCCCGCTCGACCACATCGCCGACGGCTACCACATGTTCTCGTCGAAGCTCGATGACTGCATCAAGACCGTCATCACGCCGGCGTGACAGGTGAATCGACAACGGAGGGAAGACGACATGCCCTACACATCTGGCAGACCGGGCGCCGCGCCCAACACGGCGCTGCTCCGGGCGCGCATCCCCGGCTGGGGCGCCGACCTCGACCCGGCTGATCGCCCCGCATTCCCCCGCGAGCAGCCCGGCATCCCGACCGGGGCCCACTGGCAGATCCCCGAGCAGCAGTCCGATCTGATGCGGCGCGAGCGATCGGTGGAGCACCTCAGACTCACTCCCGTGTTCGGCACGGCCCAGCCGCTGAAGGGCCTCGCCGGTGCGATCCGCCGCTACGCCTACAGCGCGTACAGCGAGGCGCAGGCCGCGCACTGGCTGCTGCTCATCGTGGGAGACCGGGTGGATGCCGCGACCGCCCATCTGTCCTCGTTCGCTTCCGCGCGGCCCGACGATCCGATCACCCAGAGCGGAGTGCTCGGCGAACGCGGTCGTCGACCGATCGCGTCGCGCTTTCGCCGCGGGCGCGTCGACCTGAAGCACGCGTGGCTGGACCCGATCTTCGTGGTCGGGCCGTGGCTGCTGCCGGTCGTGATCGCGGTACCCGCCCTGCGGTGGGCCGCACGAGGTCGTCGCGCAGCGCGGTCGGGAAGGGCGATCTGAAGCACGGTCGAGCACCGAACTCAACCCCCTGCCCGAGGCTCAGGGAGCTCGATACTATGCGCCGATGAGTGAACCGAAGGCCGCTGCCCGAGCGGCGCAAGATTCCACGGCTTTCCGCGTCGTCGCGCGCATCGGCTACGTCGTGCTCGGCATCCTGCACATCGTGATCGGGGTGATCGCGATCTCGGTCGCGACCGGCGGTGGCGGCGAGGCGGATCAGGGTGGAGCGATGGAGCAGATCCAGAGGTCACCCGCGGGCGTCTTCCTGCTGTGGGCGATCGTCGTCGGTCTGGCGGCTCTCGCGATCTGGCAGATCGCCGAGGCGGTGCTCGAGCGCGACCCCGACACCAAGAAGAAGTGGGGATACCGGCTCAAGTACCTCGGCACCGCGGCGGCCTACGTGGCGATCGCGATCACCGCACTCGTGTATGCGCTCGGCGGCCAGTCGGACTCGTCGCAGTCGTCGACGTCGATGAGCGCACAGCTCATGGCGACGACCGCGGGAGTGATCCTCCTCGTCTTCATCGGCCTCGTCATCGCCGCGGTCGGGATCGCGTTCATCGTGCGGGGTCTCACCCGCGCCTTCGAGAAGCACCTCGCCCTGCCGGCCGGAGGCGCCAGGCGCGGCATCGTGGCGTTCGGCGTCGTCGGCTACGTCGCCAAGGGCGTCGCAATCGCCGTCACCGGCGTCCTCTTCGTCGTCGCCGCGATCACGCGGGCCCCTGAGACGGCAGGGGGATTGGATGCCGCCCTCCACGCGCTCGCCGTGTTGCCTTTCGGCGTCTTCATCTTGTGGATCGTGGGTGCCGGACTCGTGGTCTACGGACTCTTCTGCTTCGCTCGCGCGCGCTACGCCAGGATGTGACGCACCGGGCTGCGCGTCGCGCACCGTCAGGTCACGTTCGCACGGCGCAGGCTCGGGCGCTATCGCAGCCGGCGCGATCATCCACACCTTCGCGGTGCAGCTGGCCGTAGGCCGGTCACTCCGCCGGAACCCGCACGAGCAGGCTCGACGGATCGACCCAGGTCTTGAACGAGAGGGCTTCGCCGAAGCTGTCGCCGTCGAGCTGAATCTGCTCGGCGCGACTGAGACGCACGATGAGCTCCTTGCCCTTCAGGTAGTTGAGCGCCCGGACCTGCTTCGTCGGCCCCATCAGCTTGCGACCCGCGCTCGTTCTGCGGAGCACACCGTTCTCCCAGATGATCTTGGTCATGACCTGCACCCACCCGAAGAACCCCTCGGGGCGGAGCACCACGATGTCGAAGATGCCGTCGTCGACTGCCGCTTCGGGAAGCAGCAGGATGTTCGCGGGCAGCGACCCGCAATTTCCCACCATGACCGTATGAGCGCTGAGCGACCTCGCCCTGCCTCCGTCGAGGCTGTACCGCAGTCGCAGGCGGTTCTTGTCGCCGAGCGCGACTCCGATCGCCTTCACGTACGCGAGCCAGCCCGCCTGTTCCTTGAGTTGGTCGTCGGTGTTCGCGAGCATCTTCGCGTCGAGCCCCACACCGGCCATGACCAGGTACGCGTAGCGGGTCGTGCCCTCGGCGTTGCGGATGTCGATCATGGCCATATCGATCGCCCGGTCGCGTCCCGTGAACGCCGTGGTGAGGGAATGGTCGGAGTCATCGAGGGTGAGGTCGAGGTTTCGGGCGAGGAGATTGCCCGTGCCGGAAGGCAGCAACGCCAGCGGGACGCCGCTGCCGCGCATCACTTCCGCTATCGCGCGGACGGTTCCGTCCCCACCGGCGGCGATCACGACCGCGACGCCGGACTCGAGCGCCTGCTCGGCCTGCCCGCTCCCGGGGTCCTCCTCCGTCGTCTCCAGCCAGAGCGTCGGGCCCCACTGCGACGCGGTCTCGGCCGCTTCCACTTGCGCCCTGAGGGCATCGGCGTCGAGTTTCACGGGGTTGTAGATCAGCGCGGCGCGACTCGGGGAAGAGGTCTCGTGGCCGGATCGGGTCGTGTCGTCCATGTGCTCCGTACGGTCGGCGCGGCAGGTGCCGGCGGTCATCGATATCTGTGGAGACTCTCCACTACGGCACATCCCTTGGCAACGGGTTGACAGAGCCGCGTCGATCGGTGTCGCGACGCCCCTCGTATCGCCGGCGGGTGAGCGTTATCCTGACCGTGGAGGTGGTCGATGATGCACGCCATGGTGGGCGATCGCGTCCGTATCCACGGACGCATTGTCGGCGCCGCCGAGCGGGAGGGCGACGTCATCGAGGTGCGCGGCAGCGCGGAGAATCCGCTGCTCGTCGTGCGGTATGACGACGGTCATGAGACTGTCCTCGCGCCCGGAGGCGACTGCGAGATTCTGCACGCGGGATGACGATCCGACGTGACTAACTCGCGATCCCGGCCCGGAGCTGCGTGATGGTTGCGATCGTCTCTTCGACGTATCGGGTGAGAGAACCCGGTTCACCACCCCATCTGCGGGCGACGGCGGCCAGCGGAAACGCCAGCGTCTTCTTCGAATCGCCGTAGACGGCCAATCGCTGCCCGCGTTTGTCGGTGACGCGCACCCATCGCAGCGCGAGCGTGGTCGCGAGGTAGTGCCCGATGCCCGCTCCGACCAGATTGATGACCGGCGTCGGATCGGAGCTCTCGAGCGTCCACGTCTCCCGTGACTGATCGAGGAAAGCGTCCAAGGCTGCGGGCTCGGCGGCCACGCCGAGGGTCCCGAGCGTCGTCACCAGCGACTCGACCCAGTCCGACTCGTCTTCGGTCAGTTCCGTGATCTCCTTCATGGGCCCTCCTCGCCTGCACTCGGGAATGCGATGGAGGCAATGTAGATGAGCGAGGTGAACAACGCGTGCCGCAGGGCTTCGCCCGCGGCCACGTTCCTCGTCACCACCCGCTGCGGGTAGGGGAGTGTCCCTGGCGGGCGTCGTCGGGCATGGCCATCTCGGCCCGAACGCCGAGCAGGCGGATGGGGCGGTCGGGCTCGATCCGCTCGACCAGCTCCATCGTCTTCGCCAGCACTTCGTCGCGGTCGAAGGTGGACGGGATCTTCTTCGTGAATGTCTTCGTGAAGAACGGCGCGTACCGCACTTTGAGTCCCAGACCCACGACGGGCCGGCCATCCGCCGACACGTCTTCGAGCACCTGCGCGAGGAGGCCTTGCGCCGCATGCTCGACCTGCGCGCGTTCTACGAGGTCCCGCTGGAAGGTCGTCTCCCTGCCGTGGCCCCGCGGCACCCAGGGGGTGTCGTCCACGACCGTCGCGCCCTCGCCGCGCCCGAGTTGCGCGTACCAGGGGCCCATCCGGGGGCCGAACTCGGGCATCAGGTCGCGGTCGTCGGCGGCGGCGAGCTGCGCGACGGTGAGGATGCCGAGACCGGCCAAGCGCTTGGAGATCTTGGGGCCCACTCCCCAGAGATCGTTCGTGGGCCGCGCGCCCATGACCTCGAGCCAGTTGTCTGCGGTGAGCCGGAAGACGCCTCGGGGCTTGCCGAATCCGGTCGCCACCTTCGCCCGAACGAGGGTGTCACCGATGCCGACGCTGCAGTGCAGCGCCGTGCGCTCGAGCACGGCGTGCTGCGCTCGCCGCGCGTACGACTCCGGGTCATCGGTCGTGATCGCGATGAATGCCTCATCCCAGCCGAGCACCTGCACGATCGCGTCCGGCTGGGCCCGCAGGGTGGCCATGACATCGTCGGACGCGGCGGTGTAAGCCGGGGCATCCACCGGAAGGATCACCGCTTCGGGCGCCTTCCGCGCGGCGATGCGCAGCGGCATCCCGGAGCCCACTCCGAACGCGCGCGCCTCGTAGGACGCCGTCGACACCACCGCGCGCTCTGTCGGATCGCCGCGACCGCCGACGATCACCGGCTTGCCGGCCAGCTCGGGGCGGCGCAGCACCTCGACGGCCGCGATGAACTGATCGAGGTCGACGTGCAGCACCCACGCGCGGCGGTCCCCGATCATGCGGCTAGTCTGCGTGGTCGCGGCTCGCACCGCCAGGGGCTATTGGCCGAGTTGATCCGGGACCGAGAGCTAGTCTGGGGAGCCATGAGCGAAGCGCCGAGCACCCGACGCGTGGGAGTGCGTGACGTGGCGCGGCTCGCGGGCGTGTCGACGCAGACGGTCTCTCGGGTACTCAACGATTACCCCGGCATCCGCGCCGAGACGCGGGATCGCGTGCGCGAGGCGGTCGCGGCGCTCGATTACCGCATGAACAACACGGCCCGGTCGTTCGGCACCAGCACGACGCGGACGCTGGGCCTGATCGCCTCGAATGCCACGCTGTATGGCCCGTCGATCGCGATCGAGGCGCTCGAGGCGGCCGCGCGTTCGGTCGGCCGGTGGGTCGCCACGGTGTACGCGGATGCCGCCGATGAAGAGTCGGTGGATGCCGCTGCCCGCCACCTCGTCTCCCACGGCGTCGACGGCATCGTCGTGCTCGCCACTCATGCTCGCACCGTCGCGGCGGCGTCGTCGGCGGCGCCCGGCGTGCCCGTCGCGGCGCTGCATGCCGGGCCCGGTGCAGAGCGCCAGTCGGAGGGTGCGGAGCTCGCGGTCCGGCACCTCGTGGACCTCGGGCATCGCCGAATCGCGCGCGTGGCGGGTCCCTCGCACTGGTTCGAGGCTTCCGCACGTGAAGCGGGCGTCGTCCGCGCGCTCCCAGAGGCCGGCCTTCGGTGGGAGGGCGATTGGAGCGCCGCTTCCGGTGCGGCGCTCGCGGCGGAGGTCGCCGCCGCCGTTCGCGCGCCCGGCGGCCCGACCGCGGTGGCCGTCGCAAACGACCAGATGGCCCTCGGCCTCATGGCCGGGCTGCACGGTGCGGGTGTCGATGCGCCGCGCGACGTGAGCATCACGGGTTTCGACGACAACCCCGATGCCGCGTTCTACAGCCCCGCCCTGACGACGGTCCGTCTCGACATCGTGGGTGAGGCGCGGCGCGCCGTCGGCGAGGTGCTCGGCCTCGCCGACCCCGAGCTCGCCCCCGGCCCGGCGAGGCTGATCGTGCGCGCCTCGACGGGCCGGGCGGACTGACGGGCGCGGTGCTGATGCGCCAGGGCCGATGCGCCCGTGCCGATGCGCGCCGACCGGGCGCACGCGCGCAGGTGCTCGGCCGTCATCGGCATCCTGCGTTTCACTTGCTGGACATCCCCGAATGTTACCGGTAACATATTCGCATGACTGATTTCAGCTCCGATGTCGAGGCGTCCATCGCCACCGTCCGTGCCGAGGTGGCGGGGTTGCATGCGGAGTTGGTGCGGTATGGGCTGGTGGTGTGGACGGGTGGGAATGTGTCGGGCCGGGTGCCGGGTGCGGATTTGTTCGTGATCAAGCCGTCGGGGGTCTCGTATGAGGATCTGGCGCCGGAGAACATGATCGTGTGTGATCTGGAGGGCACCGTGGTGCCGGGGACGCCGGGCAGTGACCGGTCGCCGTCCAGTGATACGGCGGCGCATGCGTATGTGTACCGGAACATGCCGGAGGTGGGTGGGGTGGTGCATACGCATTCCACGTTCGCGGTGGCGTGGGCGGCGCGGGGGGAGCAGATTCCGTGTGTGCTGACGGCGATGGCGGATGAGTTCGGGGGGCCGGTGCCGGTGGGGCCGTTCGCGATCATCGGGGATGATTCGATCGGCCGGGGCATTGTGGAGACGCTCACCGGGCATCGCTCCCGGGCGGTGTTGATGCAGAATCATGGTCCGTTCACGATCGGCAGCTCCGCGAAGGATGCGGTGAAGGCGGCGGTGATGGTCGAGGATGTCGCCCGTACGGTGCATTTCGCGCGGGAGGCGGGTCCGTTGATCCCGATCCCGCAGGACGCGATCGACGCGCTCTATGACCGGTACCAGAACGTCTACGGACAAACCACCGACGACCGCCGCTGACGCGCCGGCGCATCATCACCAATCCAACGGAGGAACCAGTGGCCAGCAACGCGACGTCCGACCCGGCGCCCCACGACTCGGCGCCCGACGACTCGGCGATCCACGACGGAGCCGACGGCACGACCAGGGACGCGATCCTCGCGGGCCGCACGGCCTTGGGCATCGAGTTGGGCTCGACGCGCATCAAGGCGTGCCTGGTCGCCGACGACGGCGCCGCCACCGTACTGGCCGTCGGCAGCCACGAGTGGGAGAACCGGTTCGTCGACCGGGTCTGGACCTACTCACTCGATGACGTGTGGTCCGGCATCCGATCCGCCTACGCCGACCTGGTCGCCGACGTGACGCGTCGCTACGGGGTGCGTCCCGAGACGTTCGGGGCGATCGGGGTGTCGGCGATGATGCACGGCTATCTCGCGTTCGATGCGGCCGACGAGCTGCTCGTTCCGTTCCGCACGTGGCGCAACACGACAACGGGGCCCGCGGCGACCGAGCTCACCGACCTCTTCGGCACCAACATCCCGCTCCGGTGGTCGATCGCTCACCTCCATCAGGCGATCCTCGACGAGGAGCCGCACGTCCCGCAGGTGCGCTTCCTCACCACCCTCGCCGGTTACGTGCACTGGCGGCTCACGGGTCGCAAGGTGATCGGCGTCGGTGATGCGTCGGGGATGTTCCCGATCGATGCCGCGACGAGGGACTACGACGCCGAGCTGCTGCGGCGATACGACGCCCTCGTCGGCGATCGGCTGCCCGGCGCGAGCCTCGCCGGCCTGCTGCCCGAAGCGCTCGTCGCCGGCCGGCCGGCGGGGGAGCTGACGTCGGAGGGTGCCGCCCTGCTCGATCCCTCGGGCGCGCTCCGCCCCGGCATCCCGCTCTGTCCGCCCGAGGGAGACGCGGGCACCGGCATGGTGGCGACCAACTCGGTCGCGCCGCGCACCGGCAACGTCAGCGCCGGAACCAGCATCTTCGCGATGGTCGTGCTCGACCGGGCCCTCGAGAGCGTCCACCACGAAATCGACGTGGTCACGACACCCGCCGGCGACCTCGTCGCGATGGTGCACTGCAACAACGGCGCGAGCGAACTCGCCGCGTGGGCCGGGATGTTCGGCCGATTCGCCGCCGCGGCGGGCACGCCGGTCGACGTCGATGCCGTGTTCGACGTGCTGTTCCGCGAGGCGCTCGAAGGCGAAGCGGATGCCGGCGGGCTGCTGGCCTACAACCACCTCGCGGGCGAACCGATCGCGGGGCTGTCCGAGGGCCGGCCGCTCTTCGTGCGAACCCCCGACAGCAGCCTGACGCTCGCGAACTTCATGCGTGCACAGCTCTACGGGGTCTTCGGCACGCTCAGCCTCGGCATGCGGGTGCTCTCCGGCGAGGGCGTCGCCCTCGAGCGGATGTTCGCCCACGGTGGCATGTTCCGCACCGCGGGCGTCGCCCAGCGCTTCCTCGCGGGCGCGCTCGACGCGCCGGTCGCCGTCGGCGAGAGCGCGGCCGAGGGCGGGGCGTGGGGCATCGCGGTGCTCGCCGCCTACCTGTCAGCTGCACCCGACACCGACCTGAGCGGCTACCTGAACGACCGGGTCTTCCGCAATGCGACGCTCGACGTCGTGGAGCCGAACCCCGAAGATGTCGCGGGCTTCTCGGCCTTCCTCGACCACTACCGTGCCGGCCTCGCCGTCGAGCGCGCCGCCACCGAAGCACTCTGACCCGCGCTCCGCCGAACGCGCGGCACAACTCGAACACGAAGGAAGAACCATGACCCGCACGCCCCTCTCCACATCCCTCGACGGCTACGAGGTCTGGTTCGTCACCGGCAGCCAGAACCTCTACGGCGACGAGACCCTGCGCCAGGTCGCCGAGCAGTCGCAAGCCGTCGTCGCAGGGCTCGACGGCCTGCCCGTCACGGTCGTCTGGAAGCCCGTGCTGAAGGACTCCGACAGCATCCGCCGTCTCGCCCTCGACGTGAACGCCCGCGACAACGTCATCGGCGTGATCGCGTGGATGCACACCTTCAGCCCGGCGAAGATGTGGATCGGCGGGCTCGACGCGCTGCAGAAGCCGCTCCTGCACCTGCACACGCAGGCGAACGTCGAGCTGCCGTGGGCCGAGATCGACTTCGATTTCATGAACCTGAATCAGGCCGCGCACGGCGACCGCGAGTTCGGCTACATCCAGACCCGCCTGGGCGTTGCCCGCAAGACGGTCGTCGGGCACGTGTCGAATCCGGATGTCTTGACCCAGGTCGAGACGTGGCAGCGGGCCGCCGCCGGCTGGGCCGCGTCGCGGTCGCTCAAGCTCGCCCGCTTCGGCGACAACATGCGCTACGTCGCCGTCACCGAGGGAGACAAGACCGAGGCCGAGCTGCGGTTCGGGGTGCAGGTCAACACGTGGGGCGTGAACGAGCTCGCCGATGCGGTGGCCGCGGCATCCGCTGCCGACGTCGATGCGCTGATCGATGAGTATCTCGAGGCCTACGACGTCGTGCCGGAACTGCGTCCCGGCGGCGACCGCCACCAGTCGCTGCGCGACGGGGCCGCGATCGAGGTCGGCCTGCGGGCGTTCCTCGAGGAGGGCGGGTTCGGTGCATTCACCACGAGCTTCGAGGATCTGGGCGCACTCACGCAGCTGCCCGGCCTCGCCGTGCAGCGGCTCATGGCCGAGGGCTACGGGTTCGGCGCCGAGGGCGACTGGAAGACGGCGATCCTCGTGCGCGTCGCGAATGTCATGGGGGCGGGCCTTCCCGGCGGCGCGAGCCTCATGGAGGACTACACCTACGACCTCGTTCCCGGCAACGAGCGCATCCTCGGTGCGCACATGCTCGAGGTGTCGCCGTCGCTCAGCACCGCGAAGCCGACGCTCGAGATCCACCCCCTCGGCATCGGCGGCAAGGACGACCCGGTGCGCCTGGTCTTCACCGCCGACCCCGGCCCGGCCCTGGTCGTCGCACTGAGCGACATGCGCGACCGTTTCCGCCTCGTCGCCAACGTCGTCGAGAACGTCGAGGCCCCCGATCTGCCCAAGCTCCCCGTCGGGCGCGCCGTCTGGACGCCGCAGCCGGACTTCGCTACGAGCGCCGCGTGCTGGCTCACGGCCGGCGCCGCCCATCACACCGTGATGACCACCGCTGTCGGCATCGACGTGTTCCGCGACTACGCGGAGATCGCAAAGACCGAACTGGTCGTCATCGACGACGACACCACGGTGCGCGACTTCCAGCGCGAACTGCGCTGGAACCAGGCGTACTACCGGCTCGCGCAGGGGCTCTGACGGCTCGCGCACGAGCAGTCGAACTGCCGGCGGGCGTCCACTTCCGTGCGG
>NZ_DATMIO010000098.1:0-2438 GCF_035554235.1 Microbacterium sp.
GTAGGGGGTCTTGTTGGCGAGGTTGCCGCCCTCCTCCTCGCGTCCGGTGTTCCAGGCACCCTCTTCCGAGTCGACGGAGTAGAAGCTCTGGTTCTGCGTGACCGAGTAGCGGACGTCGTCGAAGATGTAGAACTCGGCCTCGGGGGCGAAGAACGCGGTGTCGGCGATGCCGGTGGAGGCGAGGTACTTCTCGGCCTTCTTGGCCACCTGACGCGGGTCCTTCGAGTAGATCTCACCGTTGCGCGGGTTGTAGATGTCGAAGACCATGATGAGCGTCTTGTGCTCGCGGAAGGGATCGAGGTAGGCCGTCGAGACATCCGGAATCAGCTGCATGTCCGATTCGTGGATGTTCGCGAAGCCACGGATCGAGGAGCCGTCGAACAGCTGACCGACCGTGAAGAACTCTTCGTCGACGGTCGAGGCGGGGATGTTGAAGTGCTGCTGCACACCGGGGAGATCGGTGAAACGGATGTCAAGGAACTTGACGTCGTTCTCCTTGATGAATGTCAGCACCTCGGACGAATCGCGGAACATATGACTCCAGAAGTTGAGCATCGGGATGTGACCCGAAAAGCGCGGGTGATTTCGAACCTAGCGATAGGGGATTGCCCGAGGGTATCTCCCATGTTTCAGCCATGTTACGGGAGCCTGGTTACGCTGATGACATGATGACATCCGCCTCGCAGAGCACCTATCCGGGAGAACGGCTCGGCCTCCCGGCCACGGGGCCCGGAAGCATCGCGCGGGTGGGCCGACGCCTCGCCGCCCTGGCCATCGACTGGGCGGCGGCCGTGCTGATCTCGCTGGCGTTCTTCGCGTACGACTCGCTGGCGACGCTTGCGATCTTCGCCATCGCGCAGGTCGTCTTCATCCCGACGCTCGGCGCAAGCCCCGGTCACCGCATCCTCGGGATGCGCCTCGCTCCGATGGCCGGCGGCTGGGTCGGCCTCTGGAGGCCCCTGGTCCGCACGGCCCTGCTCGTACTCGTCATCCCCGCCGTGATCTGGGATGCGGATCAGCGCGGACTGCACGACAAGGTCGCCGGCACCGTGCTGCTGCGTCGCGGCTGACGCGAGCGGGGGTCAGCGGGGGCGCTGCGCCCGCACCTTGGTGGGGTCGACGCCCTTGGGGATGGGAAGCGATGCCAGCGACTGCGACACGGAGTCCACACGACGGATGATCGCGGCCATCGTCGTCTTGTCGATCTTCTTCGGCAGGGCTTTGATCGTCTTCGAGAGATCGTCGATCTTCACGTCGCCCTCGCCGTTGCCGAGGTAGATGACGGTGATCGGCACACCCTGGGCCACACGCTGGACCTTGGTCCGCTCCTCGTTCATGAGTCGGGTGAGCCGACCTCGCGAACCCTCGCCCACGATGACGACGCCACCCCGGCCGATGGCGCGGTACACCGCCTCCTGCGTCTTGGGGTTCACGGCGACGGGCATGTCGCTGGTCTGCCAGTTGCGCCCGAGGCTCGTCGACAGCACGTGACCGGCGGCGCCAGGGCGGCCCTCGATCTTGCGGTACATGGCCTTCGTGGACAGTCGGGTCATCGTCATCAGCGACGCCAGGATGCCGGCCATCAGGCCGGTGACGCCCCACAGGAGCACGCTCCACCAGACGAGGGGCGGGATGAGGAATCCGATGCCGATGCCCACGCCGACACCGACGAGAAGGATGCCGATCAGGAGCCACGGAAGCCACGGGTACGCCTCGCGCGTGAAGCGGAAGAGGGCCGTGATCTGTTTGAAGAAGCCGGGGCGCTTCTCGGGCGCGGAAGTGCGTGCTGCCATGCACACAAGACTACCTTTCCGACGTTGTCGGGCCCGCCGATTCCTCCCCAGGCGAACCGTGGGACCGCGCATCCACGGAGCGTGCGCGGCGGCCGACGTGACCCGCGCATCCAGGAAGACTCGCCGAGTGCCCCGCAAAGCCGCTCACTCGCAACCCCAGCCCGCTGAACCGCAGCCCGCGATCCGCCACGACGACGGCCCGCTCACCGATGCCTACCGGCCCGTCCGCGCGATCGTCCCTCCCGAGACGCCGATCGGCGGCATCCTCTCACGGGCAGGGGACGACATCGTCGTCCTGGTCGACGCCGGCGAGCTCACCGCGTGGCCAGGGTGGGGTTTCACCGACGCGCAGCATGTTCTCGCGCCCCTCGATCTGGCTCGTCGGGCAGGCGGCCACGACGCCGTGCTGCCATGGTGCTCGGAACGGGTAGATGTCTTCCTGGGTCGTCGGCGCGCCGCGTCGGCGCCCCTCGGCGGTGGGGAGATCGTGACGCTCGCCGTCAGCGCGCTGCGCGGAGCGGCCGAGGCGCACAGCGGACGCGGCGGCGACGCGCCGAGCCCGACCGGTGCCTGGTGGCTGACGGATGCGGGGTGCCCCGTTTTCGTGCACGCCGAGTCCGGTGACGCCGCCGAGGCGGGTGCGCG
>NZ_DATMIO010000099.1:0-8659 GCF_035554235.1 Microbacterium sp.
CTCCGCGAGTGCCCAGCGCCGAGCCGAGGGGTTGCGCGCGACGGACAGGATGGCGTCGCGTGCGGACTCCGCCGGGGCTCGACTGCGTTCTCTGGGCGCACCCAGGCCCGCGGCCAGCGCCAGCAGCGCCGCCGTCGCCGGCACCAAGCCCGCCACCGTCGAGACCGGCTACGAGATCCAGGTGCCGCTGTTCCTCGAGACAGGCACCAAGGTCAAGGTCGACACACGCACCGGCGATTACCTGGGGCGCGTGAACTGACGCGTGAGCGCACGTTCAAAGGCGCGCAAGCGCGCCCTCGACATCCTGTTCCAGGCCGATGTCCGCGGTGACGAGGTGGCGGTCACCCTCGCCTCGGAGGCCAAGCGCGCGGCGGCCGAGCCCTCCCGCGAGGCATCGTGGCTCTACGCCCGCGAGATCGTCGACGGGGTGATCGACCACCGCGACGAGATCGACGAGCAGATCACGACGCACAGCCGCGACTGGAAGCTCGAGCGGATGCCGGCGGTGGATCGCGCGCTCCTCCGCATGGGTGTGTGGGAACTGCTCTACAACGAAGAAGTGCCCACCGCCGTCGTCATCGATGAGGCCGTGGAGCTCGCCAAGGAGTTCTCGACCGATGACTCCAGCGCGTTCGTGCACGGGGTGCTCGCCCGTGTCGCCCGCACCGCGTAGCGGGATCACGCGGCGCCGCGGCGCTCGGCGCAGCACGCGGCCCCGTCGAGCCGGCGTCCCGGCCTGCTCGCCGTAGAATCGACGGGTTCACAAGACGACGACTCAGGGAGTGCCATGCGGATCACCGGGCTGGGCCACGCCGGCATGTTCATCGAGACCCTCGGCGGCAGCATCCTCTGCGACCCGTGGGTCAAGCCCGCCTTCTACGGCTCCTGGTTCCCGTTCCCCGACAACCGGGCGCTCGACTGGGAGAAGTACGGCAAGGCCGACTTCCTCTACGTGTCGCACCGGCACCGCGACCACTTCGACCCGTGGCTGCTCGAGACGTACGTGCCGAAGGACATCGAGGTGCTGCTGCCCGACTACCCGACCGACGATCTCGAGAACGACCTGCGGGCGCGGGGCTTCCACAACATCACGTACACACAGGCCGGCGAGGTGCTCGAGCGTGGACCCCTGCGCCTCATGGTGACACCCCTGCGTGCCCCCAGCGACGGGCCGATCGGCGACTCGTCGCTCTCGATCGACGACGGCACCGCGAGCATCCTGAACCAGAACGACTCGCACCCCCTCGATCTCGACAAGCTGCTTTCATTCGGCAAGCCCGAGGCGTACTTCACCCAGTTCTCCGGCGCCATCTGGTGGCCCATGGTCTACGACCTCGAGGACGAGGCGAAGCGCAACTTCGCCCACCTCAAGCGCGAGGCGCAGCACAAGCGCGCGATGTTCTACATCGAGAAGGTCGACGCACCGCACGTGTTCCCGATGGCGGGCCCGCCCATGTTCCTCCGCGACGAGCTGTTCCGGTACAACGGCCTCGGGCAGGAGGACGATTCGATCTTCACCGACCAGGCGCAGTTCATCGCCCGACTCCAGGCGGAGGCGCCCGACTACACCGGCCACGTCTTCGTCCCCGGCACCGTCGTGGAGCTCAACGACGGCTCCCTGACGGTCGAGCAGACGCTGTACACGGATGCCGAGATCGAGGCGATGTTCGCCGACAAGTGGGGCTACCTCGAGCGCCAGCGCACGAGCCGGCAGCAGGAGATCGCGGACGAAGTGGCGGCTCGCGCCGACATCCTTCCGCCCGACGAGATGCTCGCCGAGCTCAAGGCGTGGTGGGAGCCGCTGCTGCGGCGCGGTCGCATCTTCCGCGAGGGCGTCGGCGGACCGGTCCGCTACACGATCGGCGACCTCGACATGGTCGTCGACTTTCCGAAGGCGAAGCTGCGCGAGTACGCGGGGGAGGAGACCACATATTGGTTCACGATCCCCGCCGACCTCGTCTCGACGAACATCCGCGACCGCGAGATCGACTGGTCGAACTCGATCTTCCTCTCCATGCAGTTCGCGGCGGGGCGGGTCGGCAAGTTCAACGAGTTCATCTACACCTTCATGAAGTGCCTCTCGCGCGATCGGATCGAGTACGTCGAGAACTGGTACGCCGAGCAGTCCGACGTCACGGAGGACGTGCAGCTCGGCGACTGGGTCGTTCAGCGCCGCTGCCCGCACCTGCGCGCTGACCTGTCGAAGACCGCCAAGATCGAGGACGGCGTGCTCACGTGCAGCCTGCACGACTGGAAGTGGGATCTGACGAGCGGCCGCTGCCTCACGACGCACGGGCACCCGATCCGCTCCCGCCAGGCCGAGGACGCCCTGCACCGCGAGGCGACCGCGCCCGCCGCCTGATCGGGCGCGCTGCCTGATCGGGCGCGCCGCGCGAACGGGCCTGCCGTCCTTTCGCGCTAGAGTGGAACGAACACCACAGCAACCTTTAACCCCGTCCCGTGAGGCGGAGAAGGGAGCGGCGGATGAGCACGCGAACCGTGCTGCACGAGGCCGACATCGCCCGGGCCCTGACTCGGATCTCCCACGAGATCCTTGAGTCCAACAAGGGACCCGATGGCCTGATCCTTCTCGGCATCCCCACCCGCGGCGTCACCCTCGCGCACCGCATCGCCGGGTTCATCGAGCAGTTCGGGGGAGCGCCCGTTCCCTCCGGGGCCCTCGATGTGACGATGTACCGCGACGACCTGCATCGCAACCCCACGCGCACGCCGCAGCGGACGGAGATCCCTGCCGGCGGCATCGACGGCAAAGTCGTGGTGCTCGTGGACGACGTGCTGTTCTCGGGCCGCAGCATCCGCGCGGCCCTCGATGCGCTGCAGGACATCGGGCGCCCCGCGGCCGTCCGGCTGGCCGCACTCATCGACCGCGGTCACCGCGAACTTCCGATCCGGCCCGACTTCGTCGGCAAGAACCTGCCCAGCGCGCGCGACGAGCGCGTGCGGGTGCGACTCGCCGAGACCGACGGCGTGGAGTTCGTTTCGATCGAGGGGGAGGTGACGATCGAATCATGAGGCACCTGCTCGATACCAAGACGCTCTCGCGCGAGCACGCCCTCGCCATCCTCGACATCGCTGAAGACATGGCCGACACGCAGTCGCGCGAGGTCAAGAAGCTGCCGACGCTGCGGGGCAAGACGGTCGTCAACCTGTTCTTCGAGGACTCCACCCGCACGCGCATCTCGTTCGAGGCCGCCGCGAAACGCCTCAGCGCCGACGTCATCAACTTCGCGGCGAAGGGCTCGAGCGTCTCGAAGGGCGAGAGCCTGCAAGACACAGCGCAGACCCTTCAGGCGATGGGTGCCGATGCGGTCGTGATCCGCCACGGCGCCTCGGGCGCCCCGCGTACCCTCGCATCCAGCGGCTGGATCACCGCGGGCGTCGTCAACGCCGGCGACGGGACGCACGAGCACCCGACGCAGGCGCTGCTGGACGCGTTCACGATGCGCAAGCGCCGGCACGGCGCCGCGAGCCGCGGCAACGACCTCGAGGGCCTCCGGGTGACCGTGGTCGGCGACATCCTGCACTCGCGCGTCGCTCGTTCGAACGTGTGGCTGCTCGGCACCCTGGGGGCGGAGGTCACGCTGGTCGCGCCACCGACACTCGTGCCGCAGGATGTCTCGGCCTGGCCGGTGCGGGTGCTCTACGACCTCGATGAGGCGATCGCCGCCGGCCCCGACGCACTCATGATGCTGCGCATCCAGCTCGAGCGCATGAGTGCGGCGTACTTCCCGTCCGAACGGGAGTACGCCCGGCGCTGGGGCCTGGACGCGGGTCGGCTCGCCGCACTGCCCGAGGATACGATGGTCATGCACCCCGGCCCGATGAACCGAGGGCTCGAGATCTCGTCGGATGCCGCGGATTCCCCGCGCTCGACGGTGCTCGAGCAGGTCGCGAACGGCGTCTCGGTGCGGATGGCCGTGCTCTACCTGCTGCTCGCCGGCGAACACACGAACGAGGAGTCAGCATGACCGGTTCTTCTTACGCCTTCGGCGCATACTCAGGATCCGAGACCCCTGCCCTCCTCATCACAGGCGCGCGCATCGAGGGCGGGGACGCCACCGACCTGGTCATCGAGGGCGGTCGCATCTCCGAGGCGGGAACCGGCCTCTCGCGGGCCGGCGCGACGCGCATCGACGCCGACGGACTCGTGGCGCTGCCCGGTCTGGTCGACCTGCACACGCACCTCCGCGAGCCGGGCTACGAAGTGTCCGAGACGATCCTCTCCGGAACGCGCGCGGCCGCCGCGGGGGGCTTCACCGCCGTCTTCGCGATGCCCAACACATCGCCGGTCGCCGACACGGCCGGGGTGGTCGAGCAGGAGCTCGCCCTCGGCGAGGCCGCCGGCTACGCAACGGTGCAGCCGATCGGCGCTGTGACGATCGGCCAGCGGGGCGAGCGCCTCGCCGAACTCGGGGCGATGGCCTCCTCGCGAGCCCGCGTGCGCGTCTTCAGCGACGACGGCTTCTGCGTGTGGGACCCGCTCATCATGCGCCGCGCCCTCGAATACGTGAAAGCCTTCGACGGAGTGATCGCCCAGCACGCGCAGGACCCGCGCCTGACCGAGGGCGCGCAGATGAACGAGGGCTCGGTCTCGGCCGAGCTCGGCCTGGCCGGATGGCCGGCCGTCGCCGAGGAGTCGATCATCGCCCGCGACGTCCTCCTCGCCGAGCACGTCGGGTCGCGCCTGCACGTCTGCCACCTGTCCACGGCGGGCTCGGTCGACATCATCCGGTGGGCGAAGAAACGGGGCATCGACGTGACCGCCGAGGTCACCCCGCACCACCTGCTGCTGACCGAAGAGCTCGTGCGCGGCTACGACGCGCGCTACAAGGTCAACCCGCCGCTCCGCCGCGAAGAGGACGTCCTCGCCGTGCGCGAAGGGCTGGCCGACGGGACGATCGACATCGTCGCGACCGACCACGCACCACACCCCTCCGAGCACAAGACGTGCGAGTGGCCCGCCGCAGCGAACGGGATGGTCGGCCTCGAGAGCGCGCTCCACGTCGTGCAGAAGGCGGTCGTCGACACCGGGATGCTGTCGTGGGCGGATGTCGCGCGCGTGCTGTCGAAGGCTCCGGCCCGCATCGGGCTGCTGAAGGGTCACGGCACGCCGCTCGAGGCCGGGCAGCCGGCCGAGTTGACGCTGTACGACCCGACGGCGACGAGCGTGTTCGAGGCATCCCGCCTGCACGGGCGCAGCCGCAACTCGCCCTACCTCGGCACTGAACTGCCCGGCCGCGTCGTGTGGACGATCCACCGCGGACGCCCGACCGTCGCGGACGGGGCTCTCGTCGCCCACGGGGTTGTTCAGGGCCGGGTCGTCCCGGGCGGGGTCGTTGAGGGCGGGGCTGTCGAGAGCGGAGTGCACACGTGACCCGCGAGGCCGCCGTGGCCGTCATGATCGGTGCGGCGCTGCTCATCCTGCTCGCCATGTGGTGGGGCTGGAGCCGACGACGACGCCGTGACGCGGGACTTCAGGCGCCGCTCGGAGATATCCCCGCCGGCGCCGAGACGCTCGCGACCGCGCACGGCTTCTACGTGGCCACGACCGCGCACGACAAGCCCCTCGATCGCCTCGGCATCCACCCGCTGACGTTCCGCTCGCGGGTGACCGTGACCGTGACGACCGCGGGTGTCGCGCTCGATATCCCCGGCGCCCCGCGCGTCTTTCTCGCCGCCGACCGCCTGCGGGCGACCGGCCGGGCGACCTGGACGATCGACCGCGTCGTCGAGGACGGCGGGCTGCCCTTCATCGCCTGGGCGGTCGCCGACGACGTCATCGCGGACAGCTACTTCCGCGTGCAGGACGCCGACCCGGCCGATGTGCTCGACGCTGTCGCACGGATCCTGCCCCAGCCGGAAACCCCTCCCCGCCCTGAAACAACCCCGACGGGACAACAGTCATGACTTCCGCATCCACCTCGTTCTTCCAGAACCCCGAGCCCGCCGTCCTCGTGCTCGAGGACGGCACGCGGCACGCCGGACGCGCCTACGGGGCGCGCGGAACGACCCTCGGCGAAGTGGTCTTCGCGACCGGGATGACCGGTTACCAGGAAACCCTCACCGATCCCTCGTACGCCGGGCAGATCGTGCTGCAGACCGCGCCGCACATCGGCAACACGGGCATGAACGACGAGGATCCCGAGTCTCGCCGCATCTGGGTCTCGGGCTACATCGTGCGCGACCCCTCCCGCGTGGTCTCGAACTGGCGCGCCGACGAGTCGCTCGACGACGCCCTCGTCACTGACGGCGTCGTGGGCATCAGCGGGATCGACACGCGCGCGGTCACCCGCCACATCCGATCGGCGGGCAGCATGCGCGGCGGAATCTTCTCGGGGGATGCCGCGGCGCTCGGCGCCGACGCTCAGCTCGCGCTCGTGCGCGAAGCCCCACGCATGGCCGGTCAGAACCTGTCGGCGTCCGTCTCGGTCGCCTCGGCCGAAGTGACGCCCGCGATCGGCGAACGCATCGGAAACCTCGCGGTGCTCGACCTCGGCGTCAAGCAGGCGACCGTCGACAACCTCGCCGCGCGCGGCTTCGACGTGCACGTCCTCCCGCAGGACGTGACCCTCGCGCAGATCCTCGCGATCGAGCCGGTCGCCGTGTTCTACTCCAACGGCCCCGGCGACCCGGCCGCGTCCGATGACCACGTCGAACTCCTCCGCGGTGTGCTCGATGCGCGGCTGCCGTTCTTCGGGATCTGCTTCGGCAATCAGCTGCTCGGCCGCGCGCTCGGGTTCGGCACGTACAAGCTGCCCTTCGGGCACCGCGGCATCAATCAGCCTGTGCTCGACAAGCAGACCGGCCGCGTCGAGATCACCTCGCACAACCACGGCTTCGCCGTCGACGCGCCTCTCGAGGGCATCACCGAGAGCCCGCACGGCTATGGTCGCGTCGAAGTGAGCCACGTCGGCCTGAACGACAACGTCGTCGAGGGTCTCCGGGCGCTCGACATCCCCGCGTTCTCGGTGCAGTACCACCCCGAGGCGGCCGCCGGCCCCCACGACGCGAACTACCTCTTCGACCGCTTCCGCGACCTCGTGATCGCCGATCTCGATGCACGCGCTTCGCGCCGGTTGTCGAGTGTTCGCGAAGCGAATGTATCGAGACACGATCACCGAAAGGGTGACAATGCCTAAGCGCGACGACATCAAGAGCGTCCTCGTCATCGGCTCCGGGCCGATCGTCATCGGCCAGGCATGCGAGTTCGACTATTCGGGCACACAGGCCTGCCGTGTGCTCCGCGAGGAGGGCGTGCGCGTCATCCTGGTCAATTCGAACCCCGCCACGATCATGACCGACCCCGACTTCGCTGACGCGACGTACATCGAGCCGATCACGTGGAAGGTGATCGAGACGATCATCGCCAAGGAGCGTCCCGACGCGATCCTGCCGACGCTCGGCGGGCAGACGGCCCTGAACGCCGCGATCGACCTGCACAACCACGGCATCCTCGAGAAGTACGACGTCGAGCTGATCGGCGCGAGCTTCGAGGCGATCAACAAGGGCGAGGATCGCCAGATCTTCAAGCAGCTCGTGCTCGACGCGGGGGCGGATGTCGCGGCCAGCCGCATCGCGCACACGATGGACGAGTGCCTCGCCGCCGCCGCGGAGCTCGGCTATCCGCTCGTGGTGCGCCCGAGCTTCACGATGGGTGGGCTGGGATCCGGTTTCGCCTACGACGAGTCCGACCTGCGCCGCATCGCCGGCGCCGGCCTGCACGACTCGCCGACGAGCGAAGTGCTGCTCGAGGAGTCGATCCTCGGGTGGAAGGAGTACGAGCTCGAGCTCATGCGCGACACGGCCGACAACACGGTCGTCGTCTGCTCGATCGAGAACGTCGACCCGGTCGGCGTGCACACGGGCGACTCGATCACGGTCGCGCCCGCGCTGACGCTTACCGACCGGGAGTACCAGCGTCTTCGCGACATCGGCATCGACATCATCCGGGCGGTCGGCGTCGACACCGGCGGGTGCAACATCCAGTTCGCGGTCAACCCCGCCACCGGGCGCCTGGTCGTGATCGAGATGAACCCGCGCGTCTCGCGCTCGTCGGCGTTGGCGTCCAAGGCCACCGGTTTCCCGATCGCGAAGATCGCGGCGAAGCTCGCGATCGGCTACACCCTCGACGAGATCCGCAACGACATCACCGGCGAGACCCCCGCCGCGTTCGAGCCGACGCTCGACTACGTGGTGGTGAAGATCCCGCGGTTCGCATTCGAGAAGTTCCCCGGGGCCGACCCCGAACTCACCACCACCATGAAGAGCGTCGGCGAGGCGATGGCGCTCGGTCGCTCGTTCCCCGAGGCGCTGGGCAAGGCGCTGCGCTCGATGGAGACGTCGGCCGCCGGGTTCTGGACCACGGCCGACCCGGACACCGAGCCTGACGTCCACACCGCTCTCGACGGGCGCATCTACGCCGTCGAGCGGGCCCTGCGCGGCGGGGCGAGCGTGGCCGATGTGGCGGAGCGTTCGGGCATCGACCCCTGGTTCGTCGACCAGATCGCCGCGCTCACCGAACTACGCGGGGATATCATCGGCGCTCCCGTGCTCGACGAGCCGCTGCTGCGCCGGGCGAAGCGGGCGGGGATCTCGGACCGCCAGCTCGCGGCGCTGCGCCCCGAGTTCGCGGGTGAGG
>NZ_DATMIO010000100.1:0-15837 GCF_035554235.1 Microbacterium sp.
CGCCGCCCGGCCCTTCTGTCGGCCTTGACTACGGCTTGACGAGCGCCTCGGGTTCCCGCGACCAGTCGCCCGTCGCGAGGTAGACGACCTTCTTGGCGACCGAGACCGCGTGGTCGGCGAATCGCTCGTGGTACCGGCTGGCGAGCGTGGCGTCGACGGTGGCCGTGGCCTCGCCCTTCCAGTTGTCGCCGAGCACCTTCTCGAAGACGCTGACGTGCAGCTCGTCGATGACGTCGTCGGCGTTGCGGATCTGCTCGGCGAACGCGAGGTCCTGGGTGCGCAGCAGCTCCGACAGCGTGCGCGCGACCTCGACGTCGAGCTCGCCCATCCGGGCGAAGGTGCCCTTGAGGCCCTTCGGAACGGCGCGTTCGGGGAAGCGGTAGCGCGCGAGCTGGGCGATGTGCTCGGCCATGTCGCCCATCCGCTCGAGCGACGCGCTGACGCGGAGCGCCGTCACGACGATCCGCAGATCGCGCGCGACCGGCTGCTGGCGGGCGAGGATCTCGATGGCGATCTCGTCGAGGGCGACCGTCTTCTCGTCGATCTGCGCGTCATCGGCGATGACCTCTTCGGCCAGTGCGACATCGCTCGTGCCGAACGCCCGGGTGGCCTTGTCGATCGCGACCGTGACAAGGTCGGCGATCTCGACCAAGCGGAACTGGACGTCCTCCAGCGACTGATGGAAAACTTCACGCATCGGGAACCCTTTCGTCGTCGCGGCCCGCGCATCGCGCGGGTCATCACGACCCTCGGGCGATTGTCGTCAGGCAAGGTTAACGAACGGTGCCGCTCATATGAATAGTAGTCCGGCTCGATGCCACC
The DNA here is from genome assembly GCF_035554235.1 of Microbacterium sp. Lineage (GTDB taxonomy): Bacteria > Actinomycetota > Actinomycetes > Actinomycetales > Microbacteriaceae > Microbacterium. Next base: position 823 of record NZ_DATMIO010000100.1, read on the forward strand.
GAGGCGCTGGGGTGCTTGTCCCGACATCCCGCGCCCTACTCTTAGAAGCATGGACACCACGCAGCTCGCGCTGCTCGCCCTGTTCCTCGGGGTGATCGTCGGAGCCGGCGTGGCATCGATCTTCCTCATCGCCCTCCGGGCCCGCGACCGCGTGCGCGCCGAAGCCAGCGCGGCGCTTCCGGACGGCATCACGGCCGTCCTCGAGGGCATGGATGACGCGGCCGCCGTCGTCGACACGTCGATGCACCTCGTCGCGACCTCGAGCGCGGCCGGCCGCCTCGGGATGACCGCGGGCGGCACTCTCGACAACATCGAACTGCGCGCCCTGGTCCGCGCGGCGCGGGCGGCCGGCGTCGCGCGGCTCGACACGCTGCGCATCCGCCGCGGCGGACTCTCCGCCGAGTCGCGCGCCGTAGCCGCCCGCGCCAGCATCCTGAGCCCGCGGCTGGCGCTGCTCATCGTGCGCGACATCAGCGAGCAGGAACGCGTCGAGCAGATGCGCCAGGACTTCGTGGCCAACACGAGCCACGAGCTGAAAACGCCGGTCGGAGCCGTGAGCCTGCTGGCCGAGGCCATCGAGTCCGCCGCCGACGACCCCGATCAGGTGCGATCGTTCACGGCCCGCCTCTCCGCCGAGGCGGCGCGGCTCTCGCGGCTCACCTCCCGCATCATGAACCTGTCCCGGCTGCAGTCGGCCGACGAACTGTCCGAAGTGCGGGATGTCGCCATCGACGAGGTGATCACCGCATCGGTCGAATCGCACGTCGTTCAGGCCGACTCGGCCGGAGTGAAGCTCGTCCGCGGCGGCGACCGGGGACTCTACGTGCGCGGTGACGCCCAGGTGCTGATCGAGGCGGTCGGCAACCTCCTGGCAAACGCCATCGCCTACTCGCCGCGGGGCTCCCAGGTCGGGGTCGGCATCAAGGCGACGGCGGATGTCGTCGAGATCGCGGTCACCGACCAGGGCATCGGCATCGCCGAAGCGGAGCAGCAGCGGGTGTTCGAACGGTTCTATCGCGCCGACCAGGCGCGATCCCGGCGCACCGGGGGCACCGGACTCGGGCTCGCGATCGTCAAGCATGCGGTGCAGCGACACAACGGCGACGTGCAGCTCTGGTCGCGACCGGGCCGCGGATCGACGTTCACCATCCGGCTGCCCCGCTCCGAGGCGCCCGCCTACGAGCCGCCGCGCAAGAAGAAGCGCCGCAGCAGCAAGCCCAAGAAGGGTTCCCAGGCGCTCGTCGCCCAGGGGACCAAGGCCGCGAGTGCGAAGAAGTCCGCCAAGCCCAAGGCGGGCGCGAGCGGCGCCCCGGCCGCGGGCGCCGCGCCGCACCAGCCCGCTCAGGCCCCGCCCGTCGCCCCGAAGCCGACGACCGCACCGAACCCGCGCGAGAGCGTGCCCCAGACCAAGAGCCAGAACCACGCAGTGAAAGGAGACGACGCATGACGCGCGTCCTCCTCGTCGAAGACGAGCCAGACCTTGCCGAGCCCCTCGCCTACCTCCTCCGACGGGAGGGGTTCGACGTCGAGATCGCCGAGGACGGGCCCGAGGCCCTCGTCGCCTTCCGCGACAACGGGGCCGACATCATCCTGCTCGACCTGATGCTTCCCGGGATGTCGGGGACCGAGGTGTGCCGCCAGATTCGCACCACCTCGAGCGTGCCGATCATCATGCTGACCGCGAAGGACTCCGAAGTGGACATCGTCGTTGGCCTCGAGCTCGGGGCCGATGACTATGTCACGAAGCCCTATTCGGCCCGCGAACTGCTCGCGCGCATGAAGGCGGTGCTCCGGCGGTTCGCGCAGGTCGAGACCGACCTGGATGACCGGGTGCTCGAGAGCGACCGGGTGACCCTCGACATCGATCGGCACACCGTGTCGGTCGAGGGCGAGCTCATCAATATGCCGCTCAAGGAATTCGAGCTCCTCGAGGTGCTCATGCGCAACGCGGGCCGCGTGCTGACGCGCGGACAGCTCATCGACCGGGTGTGGGGGAGCGACTACTTCGGCGACACGAAGACGCTCGACGTGCACATCAAGCGCATCCGCTCGCGTATCGAGTCGAACCCCAGCGAACCGGTGGCCCTCGTCACGGTCCGCGGTCTGGGCTATCGCTTCGAGATGTAGGCGTCCGCCGGCGCGGGTCTTACGGAACGAACGGCGCCAGGTAATCGAGCGAGCCGTCGAGGACGGGCACCTGCTGGAGCACGCCTTCCTCATCGCCCGACTGGAAGTACATCGGCGTGGTCGTCCCGGGCAGGGAATCGATGTCCTCCAGGAGGACCGGGTCCTCGCCCTCCGCGCCGAGGGTCAGCGTCTCACCCGCGCCCACGCGAATGGTGGCCGTCTCGCCGTCGCCGTACTCGATCCGGAGCGTCTGCGACTCATCCGTCGTGTTGATGAGGGCGGCGATCAGGTTGCCGTCGGTGCCCTTCTCGTCGGCGACGACGAGCGCGTTGCGCACGTTGATCGGGCCGGAGTCCGGCACGTTCACACCGTCGGCGGGCGAATAGGGGATCGTGGTGGCCTGCATGGACATCATCGCGCAACCGCTGGTTCCGAGGATGACGGCGGCGCCGACGGCGGCTGCTGCGATGAATCGCGGGGCGATGGACGCGGCGTGGCGCGATTTCACGGATCCTCCAAGGGGATGTGGCGAGCTCTCCGGCCATTCTATGGGCTCGCGCCACGCGCGCGCGTCGGGGACCCGCCCCGTGCTCGGCGAACCTTAGCGTATGTCCCCTGTGGTATTCTGGAGGTTGCCGAAGGGACATAATTCCATGCTTTTTGAGGTTGGCGAGACGGTCGTTTACCCCCACCACGGGGCCGCAACGATCTCCGAAGTGAAGACTCGCATGATCAAGGGCGAAGAGAAGATCTATCTCAAGCTCCGCGTTACCCAAGGCGATCTGACCATCGAGGTCCCGGCCGACAACGTCGACCTCGTCGGCGTTCGCGACGTCATCGGCAAGGAAGGCCTCGACCGGGTCTTCGAGGTTCTGCGCGCTCCGTTCACCGAGGAGCCCACCAACTGGTCGCGCCGCTACAAGGCGAACCTCGAGAAGCTCGCCTCCGGCGATGTCATCAAGGTGAGCGAGGTCGTCCGCGACCTCTGGCGCCGGGATCAGGACCGTGGCCTCTCGGCCGGTGAGAAGCGCATGCTCGCCAAGGCACGCCAGATCCTCATCTCCGAACTCGCGCTCGCGGAGAAGACCGACGAAGAGCGGGCCAGCCTCGTTCTTGATGAGGTTCTGGCTTCCTGATCTCGATACACCGCTGGATCTCGATACACCGCTGATCTCGATACACCGCGCCCTTAGGTGCGGGAATCGATCAGCGGTCGGGTGGGCGCGGCACTCGATCAACGAGTCCGTCGCGCGGGAATCGATCAGCGGTCGGGTGGGCGCGGCACTCGATCAACGAGTCCGTCGCGATATGCCGTCGGGTCGGCGCGGTGATCGATCAGGGGTAGGTCGGGGGCGCGGTAGCGTGGGGCGGTGAGCATCATGCCATCGCCGCGCGTCGCCGTCATCGTCGTTGCCGCGGGGTCTGGGACGCGGCTTGGTGCGGGTGGGCCCAAGGCGTTCGTCGGCATCGACGAGCACACGATGCTGCGGCACGCCCTGCGCGGTGTCTTCGCCGCCGCGCCTGCCCAGGTGGTCATCGTCGCACCCGAGGGTCGCGAGGGTCAGGCGCTCACCGAGGCGACCGAGGCGGCGGCCGAGCGCCGCGACCTCGTGTCGGTCACGACGGGCGGCGCGACGCGGCAGGCGTCGGTGGCCTCCGGCCTCGCCGCCGTCTGGCCGGCGGTCGAGATCGTGCTCGTCCACGACGCGGCCCGGGCGCTCACTCCCGGGAGCGTCTTCGACCGGGTCGTGCACGCGATCGATGAGACGGGTTGGGGCATCGTCCCCGTGCTGCCCGTGATCGACACGATCAAGCGCATCGAGGGCAGCCGCATCACGGGTGTCGTGGATCGGGCCGAGCTGGCTGCGGCGCAGACCCCGCAGGGCTTCCGCCGCGACGTGCTCGACACGTCCTACGCGATCGCTGCCCAGGACTTCACCGACGACGCCGCGCTCGTCGCCGCGGCCGGCCACGCCATCGGCTCCGTCGAGGGCGACGCCCTGGCGTTCAAGATCACGACGCCCGCCGACCTCGAGCGCGCGCGCTCGCTCGTCGCGCCGCATCCGATCGCCCCGGCCCGGTCATCGATCGACCGAGCGGCGCGCGGACCCCGGGTAGGGGTCGGCACCGACGTGCACGCGTTCGCCGGCGAAGGCACGCTGTGGCTGGCCGGCCTCGAATGGCCCGGCGAAAGCGCCCTCGCGGGTCACTCCGACGGGGATGCGGTCGCCCACGCGATCGTCGACGCGCTGCTCTCGGCGGCCGGTCTCGGCGACATCGGAACGCACTTCGGCACCGCCCGGCCCGAGTACGAGGGCGCGCATGCGTCGGCCTTCCTCGCCCGCACCGCCGCGATGCTCGGTGAGGCCGGCTGGGCGATCGGCAACGTCGCCGTGCAGCTGCAGGCGTCGCGCCCGCGCTTCGCCGCACGCCGTGCCGAGGCCGAGGCCGCACTGTCGGCCGCGCTCGGCGGCGCATCGGTCTCGGTGTCGGCGACGACGACAGACGGCCTCGGCTTCGTCGGGGCGGGCGAGGGTATTCAGGCCTTCGCCGTCGCTCTGATCCTGCCCGCCTGACGGCCCCTGAGCCCGCTCGGCACGCGCTCAGAGCGCGAGCGTCATGAACACCGAGAAAGGGTCATCGGCGTAGTCGGCGAACGGACCGCACCGGGTAAACCCCTCGCTCTCGTAGAGGCGCTGCGCGGGCACGAAGTCATCCGGTGTTCCGGTTTCGAGCCACAGGCTCGTCATGCCGCGCTCCCGCGCCGCCGCGATGACATGGCGGAGGATGGCGCGGCCCACGCCGGCGCCGAGGAACGCGTCGTGGACGCGCATCGACTTGAGCTCGCCGCGCCCGTCGCCGAGGTCTTTGAGGGCGCCGATGCCGGCGAGTTCGCCCCCGATCCAGGCCGACCAGAACGTCACCGCGGGATCCTGCAGTCGCTCGATGTCGAGGGCGTGCACGCTCTCGGGCGGCGAGGTCGCGTGCATGCCGTCGAGGTGGAGGGCGATGAGCTCGCGCGTCGCGGCCCCCGTGAGGTCGTCGATGCGGATCTCGATGTGCGGCACGGTCAGCCCTCCACGGCGAAGGGCCGAGGGTCCCGCGGCGCGCGGGAGCCCCACGCGAGCATGGCCAGGCCGCCGGCGAGCACGACGAGCCCCACGATCGCGAGCGGCGACAGCCGCTCCCCGAGCACCGCGATGCCCAGAACGCTCGCGGTCAGCGGTTCGCCGAGGGTGAGGGTCGCGGCCGACGCGGCGGTGAGCCCGCCGAGGCCCCACGTGAACAGCACGTAGGCGATCGAGATCGTCGCGAAGCCGAGCCACAGCGCCATCGCCACACCCGATGGCGTCGCGAGCCAGGAGAGGTCGACGAAGGGCAGCACGAACGCCGACAGCACCGCCGAGCTCGCCCCCATGGCGCCGACCAGGGTGAACGGGTCCCACCCGGAATCGAGCAGCCGGCGCTGCGCGTTGGCGATGACGGCGAAAGACGCGCCCGCGCCGACCGACCCCAGCAGGCCGAGGGGATCGGTGCCGGCGCTGCCCGACGCACCGCCGGATCCCAGCAGGACGACGCCCGCCGTCGCGAGCAGGGTCGCGGCGATCCACGTGCCGCTCGGCATCCGCCGCGTCAGCGCCCACTCGAGCAGACCCGCCAGGATCGGCGCGGAGCCGAGCGCGACGACCGTTCCGACGGCGACGCCGTTGCGTTCGGTGCCGACGAAGAAGAGCGGCTGGTAGACCGCGAGGCACGCGCCGGTGAGCGTCATCAGCAGGGCGGGGCGGATGCCGAACGGCGGGTTGGCGGCACTCCGGCGTCGCGCGTGCCGGCGCGCCAGAAGGAACGCGATGATCGCCAGGCCCGTGCCGCCGAGCACGAGCCGCACGGCCCCGATCGACAGCGGGGTCGTCCCATCGGCACCGAGCGCCTGCGCGGTGCCGGTCGTTCCGAAGAGCACCGACGCGGCGAGGACGGCGAGAACGGACAGCACCATCCCTTTCTACCGCGTGCCGGCACCGCCGCCGGCCGAGGAGCCGGGATCGACCGGTGGGCGGGCTGTGTCCATGCCCAGGGTCGGGAGGGGCGCCGCCGGTAGGCTGATCGGGTGACTCTCCGGCTCTACGACACCAAGGCGCAGACGCTGCGCGACTTCGTGCCCCTCGATCCCGAGAACGTCACCGTCTACGTGTGCGGTCCGACGGTGCAGTCCGGCCCCCACGTGGGGCACCTCCGCGGTGCCTTGGCGTTCGACATCCTGCGCCGCTGGCTCTCTCGCGAGCGACGCGTCACATTCGTCCGCAACGTCACCGACATCGACGACAAGGTGCTCGCGAACGCGACCGCCGACGAGCCCTGGTGGGCGCTGGCCTACCGGATGGAGCTGGAGTTCTCGCGGGCGTACGCGGCCATCGGCATCCTTCCTCCCACGTATGAGCCGCGCGCGACGGCGTCGATCACGCAGATGCAGGAGCTCATCGAGCGCCTCATCGAGGCGGGGCACGCGTATCCGGCCGGGGATGCCGCGGCCGGCGACGTCTACTTCGACGTCCGTTCGTGGTCGCACTACGGCGACCTCACCCACCAGTCGCTCGACGCGATTGAGCCGGCGGAGGACGCCGATCCGCGTGGCAAGCGCGACCCGCGCGACTTCGCCCTGTGGAAGGGCGCCAAGCCGGGCGAGCCCGCGAGCGCTCAGTGGGACTCCCCGTGGGGGCCCGGCCGCCCCGGGTGGCACATCGAGTGCTCCGCGATGTCGCGGCGGTACCTCGGCCCGGCGTTCGACATCCACGGCGGCGGCCTCGATCTCCGCTTTCCGCACCACGAGAACGAGCTCGCGCAGTCCACGGCCGCCGGCGACGCGTTCGCGCGCCACTGGATGCACAACGGCCTCGTCACCGTGGGCGACCAGAAGATGTCGAAGTCGCTCGGCAACTTCGTGCTCGCCGCCGACCTGTTCGCCGCACGCGACCCGCTCGTGATCCGGTACGCGCTCGGCTCGGCGCACTACCGGTCGAGCCTCGCGCTGAGCGAATCGTCGTTCGATGAGGCGGATGCCGCGCTCGAGCGCATCCGCACGTTCCTGACCCGCGCCGCGCGCGGGCTGGGCGATGCCGCGGACGGTTCGGGAGAGCACGCTTCACTACCTGAGAAGTTCGTCGCGGCGATGGACGACGACCTCGGTGTCCCGCAGGCGATCGCGGTCGTCCACGACGTCGTGCGCGCGGGAAACGCCGCTCTCGATGCGGGCGACCGCGATGCGGCCACGCGTGCATTCGCCGAGGTGACCGCGATGACGGACGTGCTCGGAATCAATCCCCTCGACGCGCAGTGGTCGACGCAGGATGCCTCGGCCGAGGCATCCGCCCTCGATGCGCTCGTTCAGAACCTGATCACCCAGCGCGCAGACGCGCGCGCCGCCAAGGACTGGGCCGCGGCCGATCGCATCCGCGACGCCGTCGCCGCCGCGGGCATCGCGCTCGAGGACACCTCGGACGGCACTCACTGGAGTCTCGCCGGCGCTCAGCCCGGCACGAAGGAGAACTGATGGCCGGCAAACCCGGGCGCCCTGGCGCCAGCAGAAGCCCGAAGAAGGGTCCGACCAAGGGCACGGGCGGCAAGAACAAGCGTTCGCTCGAAGGCCGCGGCCCGACCCCGAAGGCGGAGGACCGCGCGTGGCACCCCGCGGGCAAGCGCAAGGCCGCGGCCGAGCGCTACACCGCGGCCGGCGGCACGGGCAGGCCGGGCGGCAAGCCCGCCGCAGGGCGTGGCGGGGGAGCAAAGAAGACCGACGACACCGAGGTGGTGACGGGTCGCAACTCCGTGCTCGAGGCCCTTCGCGCGAAGATCCCTGCGACCGCGTTCTACATCGCTCAGCGCGTGGAGATGGACGATCGGGTCAAGGAGATGCTGTCGATCGCCACCCACCGGAACATCCCGGTGATGGAGGTGACGCGACCCGAGCTCGACCGCATGGCCGGGTTCGACGGCGTGCACCAGGGCGTCGCCCTCAAGGTGCCGCCGTACGAGTACGCGCACCCGCACGACCTGCTCGAGGCCGTGCTCGACCGCGGCGAGGTTCCGCTGTTCGTGGCACTCGACGGCGTGACCGACCCGCGCAACCTCGGCGCGATCATCCGCTCGACGGCCGCGTTCGGCGGCCACGGCGTCATCCTGCCCCAGCGTCGCTCGGCGAGCGTGAACAGCGCCGCGTGGAAGACCAGCGCGGGGGCGGCGGCCCGCCTTCCGGTCGCCGTCGCGCCGAATCTGACCGCGACGCTCAAGGACTTCAAGAAGCAGGGTGTCTTCGTGCTCGGCCTCGACGGCGGAGGCGACGTGTCGCTGCCCGACCTCGAGCTCGCCGACCGCCCCGTTCTCATCGTCGTGGGATCCGAGGGCAAGGGGCTTTCGCGTCTGGTCACGGAGAACTGCGACCAGATCGTCTCGATCCCGATCGAGGCGGCGACCGAGTCGTTGAACGCGGGCATCGCGACATCCGTCGCCCTCTACGAGGTCGCCCGCCGCCGGGCCGAGTAGCGCTTCATCATCCACCTGTCACCTGCTGAAGGAGTCGCCTTGCCACGCATCGCCGTCATCGGAGGAACCGGCTACGCCGGCAGCCACATCGTCGCCGAGGCGGTGCGCCGCGGGCACACCGCCGTCTCCGTCGCGCGCTCGGTCCCGACCGAACGGATCGAGGGCGCCACGTACATCGAGGGCACGCTCCTCGATGTGCCCGGGCTCGTCGAGGAACTCGAGGGAGCCGACGTCGTGGTGGTGGCCGTGGCGCCGCGCGCCGAGATGGAGGGCAGCGTGCGCCCCGCGATCGCGGAGCTCGCGACCCTGCTGCCTGCCTCGACGCGGCTCGGTGTCATCGGCGGCGCGGGCGGAAGCCTGATCGCCCCCGGCGGCCCACGGCTCGTCGACACCCCGGGCTTCACCGAGGAGTACAAGCCCGAATCCCTCGAGATGATCGGCGCCCTCGAGGACCTGCAGGCGTCACGCCTGGACGACTGGTTCTTCGTGCACCCCGCCGGCGGCTTCGGCCCGTGGAACGAGGGGCAGCGAACAGGCTCCTACCGCGACGGCGGCGACGTGCTCGTCACCGACGCGGACGGAGAGTCGAACATCTCCGGCCCCGACCTGGGCGTCGCCGTGCTCGATGAGATCGAGTCGCCGAAGCACGCGGGCGAGCGATTCACGGTCGGGTACTGACGACCGACCCCGGATCGTCGAGCAGTGCCGCGAGCGCGAGCTCGCCGGCCCCGATGAGGAGCCTGTCCTCGCCGAGTTCGGCGATGGCGATGCGTGCGTCCTCGAAGATCGTGGGAATGGTCTGGGCCGCCACGGCGCGCTCGAGCTCCGCGGAGTCGCTCGCGGCGATCGTGGCGAGGAACCCGCCGAGGATCACGAGCGACGGGTTGAGCACGTTGAGCGCGTTGCCGAGGGCGGTGGCGAGGATGCGGCGCTGCCGCGCGAGCTCGTCGGCCACCGTCTCCGCGGCTGCGGCCAGCGCGGCGGCGAGTGTCGGTTCGTCGGCGTTGGTCAGGCTGACGGACGCGAGCAGTCGTGAGCGGCTGACTTCGTCCTCGAGCACGCCCTCGCTCGCCCGCCGGTCGTCGAGGCTCCCGATGCCCGGCCGGTTCTGGCCGAACTCGCCCGCGTAGCCGCCGGCACCGCCGACGCTCCTGCCCTGCACGATGATGCCGCCGCCGATCCCGCTCGCGCCGCCGTTGAGGTAGACGATGTCGTCGATGCCGCGCCCGGCGCCGAAGAGGTGCTCGGCGAGGGCGCCGAGGCTCGCATCGTTGCCCACCGATGCGGGGAGGCCGGTGGCCTTCTCTACGAGGCTGCGCAGGGGAGACTGCGACCACTCGAGATGCGGCGCCCAGCGCACGAGGCCGTCGTGGGCGCGCACGAGCCCGGGTACGGCCAGCCCCACCCCGACGACGCGCCGGTCGGCCAGCGGCCCCCGCGTCCAGCGCGCGAGCGTCTCGGCGACCAGCCGCGCGGTCTCCTCGGGCGAGACGATGTGGTCCTGGGGCAGGCGCTCTCGGTGCGCGACACGACCGCCGAGCGCCACGACGCCCAGGGTGACGGCGTCGACCTCGGGGTTCACCGCGACGGCGACGGTGCGCGGATCGACGCCGACGATGGGAGAGGGTCTGCCCACGCGCCGCGTGGGGTCGGGGGCGCGCTCGGTCACGAGCTGCAGGGCGCCGAGCTCGCCGACGAGCGAGGCCACCGTCGAACGATTGAGTCCCGTCGCCTCGGTGAGGCGCGACCGCGATTGGGGGCCTTCGGCATGCACGAGCCGCAGCACTCTCGACAGGTTTCGTCGATGAACCCCATCGAGGGCTCGCGGGGCGTCGGTCACCCCTCCACGTTAGGGCCACTCGCCCTCGCCGGATCGGCGCCGCGCCTCACGCCGGAGGGAGCGACACGGGCGCGCCGTGTTGACGCGCGTGCGTCCGTCGATTAGGTTGCTACCAACAACAATTTGCTCGACGAGGAGAGTCATGTCCCGCCCCATCCCCACGCCCGCAGACAAGTTCTCGTTCGGGCTCTGGACCGTCGGCTACAACGGAACCGACCCCTTCGGCGGCCCCACCCGCCACGCCCTCGATGTGGTGCACGTCGTCGAGAAGCTCGCGGAGCTCGGTGCGTACGGGCTCACCTTCCACGACGACGACCTGTTCGCCTTCGGGTCGACGAATGCCGAGCGTCAGAAGCAGATCGACCGCCTCAAGGGGGCGCTCGCCGACACGGGCCTCGTCGTCCCCATGGTCACGACCAACCTGTTCAGCGCCCCGGTGTTCAAGGACGGGGGCTTCACGTCGAACGACCGCCAGGTGCGTCGCTTCGCGCTCCGCAAGGTTCTCCGCCAGCTCGAGCTGGGCGTCGAGCTGGGCGCGAAGACGTTTGTGATGTGGGGCGGCCGCGAGGGCGCCGAGTACGACGCGGCCAAAGACGTCCGCGCGGCGCTGGAGCGCTACCGCGAGGCGGTCAACCTGCTCGGCGACTACGTGACAGACAAGGGCTACGACATCCGTTTCGCCATCGAGCCGAAGCCGAACGAGCCTCGCGGCGACATCCTGCTGCCGACCCTCGGCCACGCACTGGCGTTCATCGACTCACTCGAGCGCCCCGAACTCGTGGGCCTGAACCCCGAGGTCGGGCACGAGCAGATGGCGGGCCTCAACTTCGCCGCCGGCATCGCCCAGGCGCTCTACCACGGCAAGCTCTTCCACATCGATCTGAACGGCCAGCGGGGCATCAAGTACGACCAGGACCTCGTCTTCGGCCACGGCGACCTGCACAACGCCTTCGCCCTCGTCGACCTGCTCGAGAACGGCGGGCTCTCCGCTGATGGGCGCGGGGCTGATGGGCGCGGGGCTGATGCGCGCGGCGGTGTGCCCGCGTACGACGGTCCCCGGCACTTCGACTACAAGCCCTCGCGCACCGAAGACGAGAAGGGCGTCTGGGTCTCCGCCGCCGCGAACATGAGCACCTACCTGCTGCTCAAGGAGCGCGCGGCCGCGTTCCGCGCCGACCCCGAGGTGCAGGAGGCCCTCGAGGCCGCGAAGGTGTTCGAGCTCTCGCAGCCGACGCTGGGCGAGGGGGAGTCGTACGACGACCTCATCGCCGACCGCAGCGCGTACGAGGACTTCGACGCGGGCGCCTACCTCGGCGGTCACGGCTTCGGCTTCGTGCGCCTGCAGCAGCTCGCCACCGAGCACCTGCTCGGGGCTCGCGGCTGACGACGTCTCAGACGAGGTCGCGCCAATCGACGGCGTCGGCCTCGTCTGCGTCGGCGAATGCTTCGCCGCTCGCGGTCAGGATCGGCATCGAGAGCGTCTCGGTCGGCGGGCCCATGATCGTGGCCTCATCGCGGCGGTGGCGCAGCACGTCGCGGATGTAGGAGGTCAGCACCTCCGCGAGCGGCACGGCGCGCCCCCGCGCCTGCGACATGTACCAGCGGTGCTCGAGCACCTGGTGGAAGACCTCGGCGGGCTCGAGCTTGGCCCGCAGGTCGAAGGGGATCGCCTTGACGACCGGCTCGAAGACGCGGGTGAGCCACTCGTGCGCGACCATCTCCTCGTCGACGCCGAGCTGCGCTGTGCGCGCGCGGAACTCGTCGAGGTCGTTGAGCAGTCGCCGGGCCTGATTCTCTTCGACATCGAGCCCCGTCAGGCGCAGCAGGCGGCGCTGGTGATGCCCCGCGTCGACGACCTTCGGCTGGATCGCGACGCGCGTGCCTCCGGCCTCGGTCTGGATCGTCATCTCGCCGATGTCGAAGCCCATCGCGTTCAGGCGCTGGACGCGCTCGGTGATGCGCCACGCCTCGTTGGCCGAGAAGCTCTCCTGCACCGTCAGAGCGGCCCACAGCGAGCGGTAGGAGGAGACGATCCCGTCGGCGATGGCCACGGCATCCACCCCGCCCTCGAGCCGCCCGCCCGCCTCGAGATCCATGATCTCGCCCGCGATGTTCGTGCGTGCCACATCGAGGTCGTGCTCGCGCTGACCGGCGGTGAGGCCGTTCTCGTGCAGCTCGCCCGTCTCGGCGTCGACGAGGTAGGCGGCGAACGCCCCGGCGTCGCGGCGGAACAGGGTGTTCGAGAGCGAGACATCGCCCCAGAAGAAGCCCACGTTGTGCAGGCGCACCAGCAGCACCGCGAGGGCGTCGACGAGGCGGTTGGCGGTGTCGGGGCGCAGCACCTGCGTGAAGAGCGCGCGGTAGGGGAGCGAGAAGCGCAGATGCGCCGTCACGAGCGCCGCCGGGAGCGGCCGGCCCGCGGCATCCGTTCGTCCCGCGATCACCGCGACGCGTTCGACGCACGGCACGTCGAGGCGGCCGAGGTTGCCGAGCATCTCGTACTCTCGCCGGGCCATCTGCTCGGTGGTCTCCTTGACGGCGACCACCGACCCCGACAGGTTCGCGAAGCGCACCAGGTGACGCGAGAGCCCCTTGGGCAGCGAGACGATCGTGCTGCTGGGCCATTCGGCGAGCGTCGTCGACCAGGGCAGGGACAGCAGTCCGGGGTCGATCGAGCTGGCGGTGATGCTGAGCGAGTCGGGCATGGTTCCCTCAAGACGAAAGACGCGGCGCGGGCAGCCCCAAGGCTACCCGCGCCGCGTGCGAGGCGAAGTGTCGTCAGATCGAGGGGACGACCGAGTCGTTGAGGCGCTCGCCGGTCTCGATGTCGAACGCGTGCACATGGCCCGCCGCCGCCGCGAGGGTGACCGTGTCACCCGCGATGGGGTGGCTGCGCCCGTCGACGCGCGCGACCACATCGGTGCGCTTGCCGGCGATGTCGGTGTGGCCGTAGAGGTATCCGTCGGCGCCGAGCTCTTCGACCAGGTCGACCACCACGGAGAGGCCCTTGCCGTCGGCGGGGCCGACCACGATGTCTTCGGGACGAACGCCGATGGTCAGCTGGCTGCCGTGCGCACGGCCGACCGTATCGCGGTCGAGCGGCACCACCTCGGTGCCGAACTGAACACCGCCTTCGGCGAGGTTCGACACGAAGAGGTTCATGGCGGGCGATCCGATGAAGCCCGCGACGAACACGTTGTTCGGGCGCTCGTACAGATCGCGGGGCGTGCCGACCTGCTGCAGCAGACCGTCCTTCAGCACGGCGATCCGGTCGCCCATCGTGAGGGCCTCGGTCTGGTCGTGCGTGACATAGACCGTGGTGACGCCCAGCCGGCGCTGCAGCGAAGCGATCTGCGTGCGCGTCTGAACACGGAGCTTGGCGTCGAGGTTCGACAGCGGCTCGTCCATGAGGAACACCTGGGGCTGACGCACGATGGCCCGGCCCATGGCGACGCGCTGACGCTGACCACCCGAGAGGGCCTTCGGCTTGCGGGTCAGGTAGTCCTCGAGGTCGAGGAGCTTCGCGGCCTCGAGCACGCGGGCGGCGCGCTCGTCCTTGCCGACGCCGGCGATCTTGAGCGCGAAGCCCATGTTCTCGGCGACCGTCATGTGCGGGTACAGGGCGTAGTTCTGGAAGACCATCGCGATGTCGCGATCCTTCGGCGGGACGTCGGTGACGTCGCGATCGCCGATCAGGATGCGGCCCGAGTTGACCTCTTCGAGGCCGGCCAGCATTCGCAGCGACGTGGACTTGCCACAGCCGGACGGGCCGACGAGAACGAGGAACTCGCCGTCGGCGACCTCGAGATTGAGCTTGTCGACCGCGGGGCGCGTGCCCCCGGGGTACAACCGCGTTGCGTTGTCGAACGTGACTGACGCCATGGAATCTTCTCCTTCACCGGCAGGTACGTGCCGGACGATCCGTAGTGAATGGAATTGCGGGGCGAACCGCGCGCTCGTCATCGGGCGTTCGTCCAGTATGCCACGGTGTTCACCGGGCCGGCATCTGGGCTTTTCCCAGGCTGTCTGGCTAGCATCGTTCAGGTTGCCGCAGTGAGCGGCCGCCCGGCATGCCCGGGCCCTGGGATTCAAGAGGTTTCATGTCGAACGACGAGATGCCGAACGTTCCCGCCACACGCGGACGGCGCGAGGCGGTTCGTGAGAAGGCGCAGCAGGTGCATGCCCAGCAGTCGAGGGCCCGCCTCATCCGACGCGTGACGGCCGCCTCGGCCATCGTCGCGGCCGTGGTCGTGATCGGCGTCGTCGTCACGTGGGTGTTCGCCTCCGCGGCATCCAAGCCCCTGCTCAGTCCCGCCAACATCCACGACGACGGCATCCTCGTCGACGCGGCCAGCACCGCTTTGATGTCGAACGTGGCCGGTGGCACCCTGACCGACGCCACGCCCATGCCCACCGCCACTCCCACGCCGGAGCCGGCCCCCGCCGAGGCGACCCCGTCGCCCGACGCGACCCCCTCGGTGGCACCCATCGACATCCGTGTGTACGTGGAC
>NZ_DATMIO010000101.1:0-24358 GCF_035554235.1 Microbacterium sp.
AGAGAGAAGGCGTTCTCGCTCGTCAGGTCGCCGGCGGAGCTCGGGTTCACCTCCACGACGGGCAACTTGCCGTCGATCGCCTGGTGGAACGAGTCGGCTCCGAATACCAGCGCCCCCTCTACCACGGCCGCGATGGACGGGTCGTTGACCATCTGCTGGCCGCACGCGAGACCCTCCTCCTCGCTGCTGGCGACAGTGCAGGTGTCCAGCTCGAGTGGGTGCCCGCCGATACCCCCGAGTTCGCTGTTGACGAGATTCACCGCCGCCTCGGCCGCTTCACGCGTTTCTGGACTCGATGGGACGCCCCCCTCGAGATTGACCATGCCGAGCCGAATCGGCTCGAGCGAGTCGTCGGCTGTGCCGGCGGTTGCACCCGTGAACTCGAGCGTCGCGGCATAGTCGCTGGTTGCCGCGTCAGTGTCGTCGCTCTGGGGCTGGGATGAGGGTGGTGCTTCGGTACAGGCGGCCAGGATCGCGGCAGACAGGAGCAGCGTGGTGCTGGCCATGGCCCAGTGACGTCGACGGTGACGTGA
This sequence comes from Microbacterium sp., assembly GCF_035554235.1. GTDB lineage: Bacteria > Actinomycetota > Actinomycetes > Actinomycetales > Microbacteriaceae > Microbacterium. The sequence goes on from NZ_DATMIO010000101.1 coordinate 534, forward strand.
CACACCGACGGTGCTGTGTCGTGAATGTGCGGACATCTTTTTCCTCTCGGGTGGTGCTGGACAGGGAGTGAGGGGGGAGTGCTCTGGGCGGGTCGCCGTCATCGCTTTTCGGGGATGACGGGAACGAGGAGATACGACTGGTGGTCGCCGCCTGTCTTGATCAGGTGGTTCCCGACGTTCACGGTCGCCGTGTGCGTCATTTGAGGTGCACCGGGAGGAGACTCGTAGTGGTCGAAGTCCTTTCCCTTGACCAGCAACCGCAAGCGTTCGCCCTTGCGAAACAGCACGGACGACGGCCAGATCTCGATGTCGACCGGCACGAGCTCGCCGCGCGCCAGTTTGTGCTCAGCCGTATGGCTGTGCACCGGCTGATACTCGGTGGACAGGGTCTCATCGAGCGCGCGGTGGGAGACCCGCAGCCAGCCGAGCGCAGACGGGCCGTCCAGATTCGTGGAGAAGAAGGGAAAGCCGACCCTTTCGCCCTCACGGTCGACCTTTTCGAGAGCGACGAAAAGGTCCATATCCGTGCTGTCGACGGGGGCGACCCAGAGGCGTAGCTTGCTGTGTCCGGTCAGCTCGGTGTCTTCAGGGAATGCGTACTCGAACTGGGCGCCGAACGGGCCGCGCGCCAGATACACGATCTGCGTCGGCTCGGCCGGCGGTGCCAGAGCAAGCGCCTGACTGGCCGCATCCAGGTAGAGACGGGTGTACTCCGTGCGAGCGAGCGGCCATTCGTCCTCGTCGCGGATCTCACCGACATAGCAGCGTTCCCGTATCTCCAGCTGCACCCGCGGCCAGTCTCGCACTCCGGCTTCGACCCCCTTGAGGAACTGGTCGAAGAACGCGCGGAGACGTTCCACATTTTCCGGCTGGTATTGGTATTCCCACTTCTTGCGTCCGTGCACCACCAGCCACTTGTCCGTGGACGAGATGCGCTTGTAGCCCTCGAGCGTGCCGCGGGTGTGCAGGCCCTGATCGGTCCAGCTGGCGACGATATAGGCGGGCACATCGATCTTGGCGAGGTCGACCGCGTTATCGGCCCAGTACTCGTCGAAGAGCGGGTGGGCAGCCGCCATACTCCAGCCGTCCTCCGTTTGCGCTGAGCCGATGCCTGGCCCGTGACCGTGCCACCACATGTCGTTGAGCCCGTCCTCGAGCATCCCGCCGTGGTACACCGTCTCCCGGTAGCGGTCCGAGAATCCCTCCCACGGATTGATCGCGGCAAGATGCGGCGGGCGCGTCGCGGCGGCGAACCACTGGATGATCGCGAAGTAGGACACGCCCGACATGCCCACCTTGCCGGTGCTCCACGCCGCCGTGCCGGCCCACTCGATGAGGTCGTACACGTCCGCGGCTTCACGGGTGTTGAGAAAGCCTCGGTTCTGGCCCTCAGAGCCCCACTGGCCTCGCGGATCGACGTAGATGACGGCGTAGCCGTGGCGGGTCCAGTACAGCGGGTCCGGGGCTTCGAAGATGGTGTACGGCGATATCCACTCTTCGCGTACGCCGGAACCGGGGAACCAGTTCGCCGGAGCCAGGTGCTTGCCGTATGCCGCCCAGCCGATGATCACCGGCACGGGCTCGTCGTTGTCGGGCCGGAACACATCCACGCGGATGCCGACGCCGTCGCGCATCTCCACGCGGACGTCGTAGTCGATGATCATTCCTTCCTGGACCACGGTGCGCTCGTTGATCCCGGGATATCCCGCCTCAGTGGGGTCGTAAGGCTCCCGGAAGATCCACTCAACCGACACGGCTTCTCCTTTGATCGCCTGGCGGACAACTGTCCGCGAAATCTCATCTGGACTTTAGAGTGACATTCACCACCTGTCAACCTTGCGGCGTCGCCGATCCGAGACGCGGGAGCGAGTGGGGTCGTGCCGCTGTAACGGACAGTAGTCCGTTTGGCGGCCCACCGGTTGCACGGTGCCCGACGTCCCAGGTCCGGATGCGGCGGGAGGGTGTCCGCACAGCGGGCACACACGTTTGTGTCGGTGTGGCGAAGTGCGAGACTAGGGCCCACCAGCAATGCGTACCAGGGGGTAACGGATGAGACAGAGCGAGAAACCGGAGTTCATCGAGGCGCTCGCGCGCGGGCTCGATGTCCTGACATCTCTTGGGTCCCCAGAGGTGCGATCCCTCAGCGAGATCGCCTCGGCCGCCGGTTTGCCCCGCCCAACGACTCGTCGGATCCTGATCACACTCATGGAACTCGGCTACGTCCGCGCAGAAGGCGGGAGCTTTCATCTCACGCCGCGAGTATTCGACCTCGGATACGCGTACCTGACAGCGTCTGGCATCTGGGAGATTGCACGGCCACACCTCGTCGAACTTTCCCGGTCCACCGGTGAATCGTGCTCGATCGCCCAACTCGATGGATCGGATGTCGTCTACGTCGCTCGTGCCGCTGTGCCGAAGCTCGTCGGCCTTTCCGTTTCGATCGGCACGCGATTTCCGGCCGTGGTCACATCGCTCGGAAAGGTGCTCCTCGCCGACTTGAGCCCGGAGGATCTTGCTGTGGCGCTGGCCGCACCCACACGCTCTGGCATTCAGCCTGCGCGAGTCCCCTCCGATGAGGAGTTGAGCCACGTTCTCCAAGAGGTCAGAGCTCGCGGATGGGCAGTGGCCGATCAGCAGCTCGCCGCTGCCATCCGCTCTATCGCCGCGCCGATCCGGAACGGTGCAGGCCGAGTCGTTGCCGCGGTGAACATCAACGCTCACGCGATGGAGACCCCTATCGAGACGCTGGTGGATGCCTTCCTGCCGAGACTGCTGCAGACGGCGGCGAACATCAGCGCGGATTGGCAGCGATGGGAAGCCCAGCCCATCACTCCCCTTCCCACAGCCAGTTCGTAGGGTGCGCGGAACGGCACCGGTTGACGAGACGACGATCACCTGAGAGTATTCGGACAAGTGTCCGCCTAGTGGGCGGGTGCCAGCGTTCACTCGAAGAGGAGTCCCATCGTGCCCACCGCAGCAAAACCGCTCGCACGCGTTGCCCTTATTGCCGTCGCCGGCCTCGCTCTGGCCAGTTGCTCCGGCGGCGGTGAATCCACCGCCCCCACCGGACAAGCGTCCGGCGGGTCGGCGGTTTCTTGCGAAGACTTCAGCGTGGCCGTCGTAGATGATGATCTGCGGCGGTCAGCGCTCTACGCAATCGAGAACGAGGAAGTCGACACGACCGCGTTTCCTGGGCTCGAGATCAGTTACCTTGCGCTTCCTGCGTTGTTCCAGGCCACTGCGACTGGACAATACGACCTGATCGAGGGCTCCCTCATCGGAGTGCCCCAAGCACGTGGGCAAGGGATTGATCTCAAGATCGTGGCGCTGTCATCGGGCAACAAGGCGCCCGATGACGCGACCGGCGTGGTGGGCATCTACGTGATGGACGACTCGCCGATCCGGTCCGCCGCCGACCTGGCGGGGAAGACTGTGGGCGTCACGAGCTTCGGCTCCACAGGAACCTTCTATGAACAGGTGATCCTCGACGAGAACTATGGCTTGAACTCGGCGCTGCAAGGCGGCGACGTTCGATGGACCGAATTGGATCCCGCGCAACTCGTCATCGGTCTGGAGCGTGGCACGGTCGATGCGATCGTCGGTTACAGCTATGTCTCCTGGCTGATGGGACAAGACGAAGACAAGTATCGGCAACTGACCAACACCACCGCGGAGTGGCGGGAACTCACCGGCGGCAACAACGTGAGTGCCGCGTTCCAAGCGCTCGGAACGCAGATCGAGGAGCGCCCGGAGTGCTACACCGCCTTCCAGGCGATGCTGACCGAATCGATCGATTACGCGCGCGAGAATGTGTCCGACATCGCAGCTACCGTCGCGGAGACCACCGGGTTCCCTGCTGAGTACGTCGAATTCCAATGGGGCGACACATACGACTACGTAGGAAATCTCGATGAAGAATGGCTCGACGCCGGACAGGCTCTGTGGGACGAGGCGAAGAGGGCAGGCAAGTTCGAGGAGACCCTCGACATCCGGGACGAGGTCGTCCAGTGACGGCAGGCATCACGGCCAGCGCCAAGGCGTCCGAGCGGATTGCTGACAGTCCGACCTCCACGATCCGAACCGCACGTCGACAGGTGAAGTGGGGCAGCTTCGCGCTCGCGAACGGGATACCTCTGCTGATCCTTCTCGCATGGGCGCTTGCAGCTCCAGGCCAGCCGGCATACCTGCTCCCCGCGCCGCTCGACGTGGCAGAGGATGTCGTACAGCTGACGGTCGGTCCGTTGGCCTTCGAAACGCTGACGTCCTTCGCCCGTATCATCGTCGCATTGGTGATCAGCATGCTCATCGGCGGTGGACTGGTGCTGCTCACCCAACTCATGCCCGTCTTCAATGGCGTCGTGAGCCACAGGCTGTTACCGCTGCTGAACGCCGTCCCCAGCGTGGGGTGGGCGATCCTCGGCGTCATTTGGCTCGGAGTATCCGACGCGGCGGTGATCTTCGTCGTCGCGCTCATCATCCTCCCCTTCTCGATGGTCACTCTGCGAGAAGGCCTCAAGGCAATCGATCCGGATCTGCGCGAGATGGGTCGGAGCTTCACCCGGAGCCGTCTGTCAGTCTTCGGCCGGATCGAGTTCACCCTCCTCCTGCCGTACGTGCTCGCCGCTGCGAGATTGTCGTTCTCCGTCGGATGGAAGGTGGCCATCATCGCCGAATTCTTCGGCGCAGAGGCCGGCATCGGACTGGTCATGAACCAAGCGCGACAAACCTTCGACACATCCATGGTTTTCGCGACGATCATCGTCATCGCAATGATCGTCTACGTCGTGGACACATTCGTGTTCGAAGCGCTGAGCAACTACGTTTCCCGCCGAATGGGAGCGACACAGAAAGACGTGGTGAACCAGTGAGCGTATCCGTGACGGACGCGGTGGATGCCATCGTCATCGACGGCCTCAAGATCGCCTACGGCGACGACGTCGTGATCGACGACTTCACCCTGCGCGTCAAGCAGGGTGAGTTCCTCTGCGTCCTCGGCGCCAGCGGCTGCGGTAAGTCGACGACTCTTCGAATCCTCGGCGACCTGGTGCAGCCATCGGATGGCGAGGTTCGCGTGCTCGGGGAGGCACCGAGCGAGGCATGGCGCCGCATCGCGTACGTGTTCCAAAGCCCCCGCCTGCTGCCCTGGCTCAACGCCCGCGATAACGTCGTCATGGCGATGAAGTTGCGACGCATGACCGGCTCCCGGCAGCAGCTGCGCACCGCGGCGTTGGAGAAGCTCGAGATGGTCGGACTGACTCGGTTGGCGACGAAGCCGGCCCATCAGCTATCCGGCGGAGAGCGTCAGCGAGTGGCGATCGCGCGGGCGCTTGCCGTGCAGCCGCAGATCCTGCTGATGGATGAACCACTCAGCGCGCTCGATGTGAAAACACGAACGCGACTGCGCAGCGACCTGGTCGACCTGTGGCGTGCGACGCAGATGACAGTCGTATTCGTCACGCACGACGTCGAAGAAGCGGTCGCTCTCGGAACGAGGGTGGTGACACTCTCGTCCAGACCGGCCGCGGTCGTCCATGACGAACGCATCGACATTCCCCATCCGCGAGACGCGTCGTCAGCAGAGTTTCACCGCCTCAAGAGGATGCTTGCTGCGGGACTGGACGTGGACCAACTGGCCGGGGTCGACACATCGATCGGCATCGATCCTGACCCCGGTACCACGTAGTTCATATCACTCGTCGGCGTTGAGCCGTGCCGCTAGGGCACCCGGGTCTCGTGTGCGTGGCCCAGCCGTAGACCCGGGACGAGCGCCGCGAGGGCGAGGGCCGTGGCGATCGCGAAGACCGCCGGGAACCCGGCATCCGTCCCCCGCAGGAACGTGAACGCAAGCCCCATCACGGCGATCGCGGCCGATGCCCCGATCGAGTCGGAGATCGACAGGGCGGACGAGTTGAAGCCCTGGTTCTGCGGCGTCGAGTAGGCGAGCGTCAGCACGGTGAGGCGCGGATACATGAGGCCCATGCCGGCGCCGGCGAGCGTCCACCCGGCGATGAGCACGGCCGGGGGCAGCCCCCACAGCGCGGTCAGACCGGCCACCGCGGTCGATGTGCCCAACAGGACCACGCCGATCAGGGTGATGCGCGTATTGCCGATGCGATCGCCGAACCGGCCCTGCACATCGGCGAAGGCCGCCCACGCGAGGGCCGCCGTGGTGAGCCCGAGCCCCGCCCACGTCGGCGAGAAGCCGAAGTGATCGATCAGCAGGTACGGCACATAGATCTCCGCGCCGAAGAGGGCGCCCGCGATGATGCCCCGCATCAGCACGACGCTCGGCAGTCCCCTCCCCGCGGACAGGGTGCGGCGCGGCAGCAGGGGGCGCGCCGCCAGCGCGATGACGACGAGGGATGCCGCAGCCGCCGCCCACCCGAAGACAGGGATCTCACCGGACAGGCTCAGGGCGAGCGCGCCCATGGCCACCACCACAGCGAGCACGAGCCGCAGTATGACATTCCCGTTCGATGCGGGTTCGTCGGTGTGCATGTCGATTCCCGCGAGCTTGACGGCCACCATCACGAAGGCGACGACGGTGAGGAGGGCGACCCCGAAGAAGACCCAGCGCCAGTGCAGGAACTCGGCGACGGCGCCCGCGAGGAATGGGCCGATGAGCGAGGGCACGACCCAGGCGGCCGAGAAGGCGGCGAAGACGCGGCCGTGCAGCACCGAAGGGTAGATGCGCGCGACGACGACGTACAGCGCGACGATCTGGCCGCCCGTGCCCAGTCCCTGCACGAGCCGTCCGGCGACGAGGATCTCCATCGTCGGTGCGGCGCCGGCGATCAGGAGCCCCGCGACGAAGAGGGTCGTCGCGGTGTAGAGCGGCAGGACGGGGCCGGCGCGATCCGACCAGGCGCCTGTGGCGACCATGCCGATGACGCTCGTGGCGAGCGTCGCCGAGAATGCCACCGCGTAGAGCGATGCACCGTCGAGCTCGTCGCTCACCACGGGCATGACCGTCGTCACGGCGAGGGCCTGAACCGCGGCGAGGAAGACGAGCGCGACAGCGCCGACCGTCACCCAGACGATCCGCGGATGCCAGATGCCCGCAGATTCGTCGCGCGTGCGTTCGCCGGTCACGACCCGACGAGCGCGCCGACCCGCGCCAGCGCGTCCCGAAGCACTTCGGGCGAGCACCCGAAGTTGATGCGCACGTGACCGTCGCCCTCTTCGCCGAACGCCGGCCCGAAGTGGAAGGCCACCTTCGCGTCGCGGAGGATGCGCTTGGCCGGATTGCGCCCCCAGCCGAGCGCGGTGAGGTCCACCCACGCGAGGTACCCGGCATCCGGCGGCAGGTAGCGGGCGCCCGGAAGGTGCTCGTCGATGAGCCCGGCGAGCAGAACGCGGTTCTCGTCGAGGGTGTGGAGCAGTCCGTCGAGCCAGGGGTCGCTCTCGGGCGAGAGCGCGGCGACCGATGCCAGCATCCCGAACTGCGATGTTCGCCATTCGACCTCGTCGGGCATCCCCCGCACGATCGCGGACGTCCGGTCGCCCGCGGTGACCATGACGGCGCACTTGAGCCCCGCGAGGTTGAACGCCTTGCTGGGGGATGCCACCGCGAAGCCGATCTCGCGCGCGTCGGGGGCGGCATCGAGGAAGGGCGTGAACGTCACACCGGGCTGGGTCAGCGGCGCGTGGATCTCGTCGCTGACAACGCGCGCGCCGAAGCGGGCGGCCATTCCGGCCAGCTCGGCGAGCATCTCGCGCGGGTGCACGGTGCCCGTGGGGTTGTGCGGGTTGCACAGGAGCAGCGCGCGGGCCCCGCCCGCGAACGCCGCGTCGATCCCTGGAAGATCGAGCTCCCAGCCGGTCTCGGTCTGCACGAGCGGCACGCGCTCGACGGAGGCCCCCGCCTCCGCGATGAGGTCGTAGAACGGCGGATACACGGGAGGGGTGACGATGACGCGGTCTCCGGGCTGGGTGATGCGGCGGAGGATCTCCACGATCCCCATGCTCACATCCGCGGTCGAGCGGACGTTCGAGGGGTCGACGGTCCACCCGTAGCGCCGCTGGGCGAAGCCGGCGAACGCCTCGGCGAGCGGATTGCGGGATGCCGTGTAGCCGGTGTCACCCAGGTCCACGGCGTGATGCAAGGCCGCCGTGATCGCGGGGGCGAGCGGAAAATCGGTCTCGGCGACGAACATCGGGAGAACGTCGGCGTCATACTCACGCCACTTCTCGCTCGTGCGCTCGCGGAGCTGCTCCAGCGGCAGCGCTCGGACGGGTTCGATACTCACCGTCCGAGCCTACTTGCGCGCAGGACATCGGGCGGAAGCAGGGAATCCGAGCTTAGATCGCGAAGCCGAGGGCGCGCATCATGTCACGCCCGTCGTCGGTGATGCGCTCGGGGCCCCACGGCGGCATCCACACCCAGTTGATCCGGAAGCGGTCGACGACCTCGTCCAGCGCCTGCGCCGTCTGCTCTTCGAGAACGTCGGTCAGCGGGCAGCCGGCACTGGTGAGCGTCATGTGGATGACGAGCGCGTCGTTCTCGTCATCCCAGCCGAGGTCGTAGATCAGTCCCAGGTCGACGACATTGATGCCCAGTTCGGGGTCCATGACGTCTTTGAGCGCCTCGGTCACCTCGTCGAACTTGTCGGGGCTGAGCGTCGCGGTCATAGTCCGATCCTACGCGTCCGCTTCGACCGCGGGCTCGGAAACCGCGTCGAGGAATCGGTCGTAGCCCTCGTCCTCGAGGCGGTCGGCGAGCTCGGGGCCGCCCTCTTCGACGATGCGCCCACCGATCATGACGTGCACGAAGTCGGGGTGGATGTAGCGGAGGATGCGGGTGTAGTGCGTGATGAGCAGCACACCGAGGTCGGTCTCGGCCTTCGCGCGGTTGACGCCCTCCGAGACGATCTTGAGTGCGTCGACGTCGAGGCCCGAGTCGGTCTCGTCGAGCACGGCGATCTGGGGCTTCAGCAGCTCGAGCTGGAGGATCTCGTGACGCTTCTTCTCGCCGCCCGAGAAGCCCTCGTTCACGTTCCGCGACGCGAACTTGGTGTCCATGCGCAGGTTCTTCATGGACTGCTTGACTTCCTTCGTCCAGGTGCGGATCGCCGGCGCCTCGCCGTCGATCGCCGTCTTGGCGGTGCGCAGGAAGTTGGTCACCGTGACGCCCGGGATCTCGACCGGGTACTGCATCGCCAAAAAGAGGCCGGCGCGCGCGCGCTCGTCGACGGTCATGGCGAGCACGTCGTCGCCGTCGAGCGTGATCGTGCCGCTCTGCACCTGGTATTTCGGGTGTCCGGCGATCGTGTAGGCCAGGGTCGACTTGCCGGAGCCGTTGGGGCCCATGATGGCGTGGGTCTGTCCCGTGCGGATCGTGAGGGTCACGCCGTTGAGGATGGGCGTGGTGCCGGCCTCCGTCTCGACGGTGACGTACAGGTCGCGGATCTCGAGCACTGCCATGGTTCAGACTTCCTTCGTGACGTTCGGATCGATGAGCACATCGTCTCCGTCGATCTGGACCGCGTAGACGGGGACGGGCTCATACGCGGGGAGGTTCAGGGGGTGGCCGGTGCGCAGCGAGAACGCCGAGCCGTGGGCCCAGCACTCGAGGCTGTCGCCCTCCACGAAGCCCTCGGCGAGTGAGATGTCGCCGTGGGTGCAGGTGTCGCCGATCGCGTGCACCTCGCCGTTCGAGTCGAGGACGACCGCGATCGGGACCTTCTTGACGACGACGCGCTTGGGGGTGTCCTGTTCGAGTTCACTGAGCGAGCAGACGCGGGTCGCGGTCACTGCGCCGTCCCTTCCTTGAGTTCGGCCTCGATGGCCTCCGACAGTTCCGCTTCCAGCGCCGGGATGCCGATGCGCTGGACGATCTCGCTCAGGAAACCGATCACGACGAGACGCCGTGCCTCTTCTTCGCTGATCCCGCGCGCCTGAAGGTAGAAGAGCTGCTCGTCGTCGAAGCGACCGGTCGCGCTCGCATGGCCGGCACCGCGGATGTCGCCCGTCTGGATCTCGAGGTTCGGGATCGACTCGGCGCGTGCGCCGTCGGTGAGCACGAGGTTGCGATTCGCCTCATACGAGTCGGTGCCCACGGCATCCGGCCCGATCTGCACGTCGCCGATCCACACGCTGCGGGCGCCGACGCCCTGCAGGGCGCCCTTGTACAGCACGTCGCCGCGGGTTTCGGGGCCCTTGTGGAAGAGGTACACCTGGCTCTCGAGGTGCTGCCCGGCGTCGGCGTAAGACAGGCCGTAGAGCTCGGCCTCCGACCCGGCGCCGGCGAGCTCGACCGACGGGTTGACGCGGACGACGCCCCCGCCGAAGCTGACGACGATGTGGCGGAGGCGGGCGTCGCGGTCGACACGCGCCTGGTGCGACGAGACGTGCACGGCATCCTCGTCCCAGCGCTGCACGGTCACGACCGTGAGCTGGGCGCCGTCGCGCACGATGATCTCGACGTTCTGCGCGTACGCGGCCGAACCGGAGTGCGCCAGCACGACGGTAGCCTTCGAGTTCGGGAGGGCCTCGAGGATGATGTGGGCGTTGGCGTGGCGCTCGGCGCCTCGACCGACGATGCCGAGCGTGAGCGCGTCGGCGGGCTCGGTGTCGGCCGGGATCCGCACGTGCAGCGCGTTCTGGCTGCGCTTCCACGCGATCGCGCTCGACAGATCGTCGGGGCGGAAGAACTCGCCGCGGACCGCGGCCTCGTGACCTGTCGACTCGACGACGTAGTCGTCGATGGCCGCGAGGTCGTACGCGATCGCGAGGTCGGGGCCTGCCTCGGTCTCCTCGTCGGTGAACACGGCCGACAGGCGCGCGATCGGCGTGTGCTTCCAGTTGACCTCGAACCCGGCGGGCGCGCCGAAGTCGGCGGGATCGAAGGAATGCGGCCGCTCCGAGCGGGTCTGCACGGGCACGAACGCGCCCGCGCCATCAGTGTGGCCCTTCGCTCCGGGAACGGTCGCGGGGGCCTGGACGACAGAACTCACTAGCCGACGGATCCTTCCATGCCCATCTCGATGAGCTTGTTGAGTTCGAGTGCGTACTCCATCGGCAGCTCTCGGGCGATCGGCTCGATGAAGCCGCGCACGATCATGGCCATGGCCTCGTCTTCGGGCATGCCGCGGGACTGGAGATAGAAGAGCTGCTCTTCGCTGACCTTCGACACGGTGGCCTCGTGGCCGAGCTGCACGTCGTCGACGCGGATGTCGATCGCCGGATAGGTGTCGGACCTCGAGATCGAATCGACGAGAAGAGCATCGCAGCGCACGGTGTTCGCCGAGTGGTGGGCGTTGGCATCCACCCGCACCTCGCCGCGGTAGCCCGCCCGGCCGCCGCCGCGCGCGATCGACTTCGAGACGATCGATGACTGCGTGTACGGGGCCATGTGGATCATCTTGGCGCCGGCGTCCTGGTGCTGACCGGGACCTGCGAAGGCGACGGAGAGCGTCTCGCCCTTGGCGCGCTCGCCGACGAGGAAGATCGACGGGTACTTCATCGTGACCTTCGACCCGATGTTGCCGTCGATCCACTCCATCGTCGCGCCCTCGTGCGCGACCGCACGCTTGGTGACGAGGTTGTAGACGTTGTTCGACCAGTTCTGGATCGTCGTGTAGCGCACGCGCGCGTCCTTCTTGACGATGATCTCCACGACGGCCGAGTGCAGCGAGTCGCTCTTGTAGATCGGAGCCGTGCAGCCCTCGATGTAGTGGACGTACGAACCCTCGTCGGCGATGATGAGCGTCCGTTCGAACTGGCCCATGTTCTCGGTGTTGATGCGGAAATAGGCCTGGAGCGGGATCTCGACGTGCACGCCCGGCGGCACGTAGACGAACGATCCGCCCGACCACACGGCCGTGTTCAGGGCGGCGAACTTGTTGTCACCCGCGGGGATGACGGTGCCGAAGTACTCCTCGAAGAACTCCGGGTGCTCGCGCAGCGCGGTGTCGGTGTCCATGAAGATGACGCCCTGAGCCTCGAGCTGCTCGTTGATCTGGTGGTAGACCACTTCGGACTCGTACTGGGCGGCGACACCAGCGACAAGACGCTGGCGCTCTGCCTCGGGGATGCCGAGGCGCTCGTACGTGTTGCGGATCTCCTCGGGGAGCTCTTCCCACGATCCGGCCTGCTTCTCGGTGGAGCGCACGAAGTACTTGATGTTGTCGAAGTCGATCTCGCTGAGGTCGGCGCCCCACGTCGGCATCGGCTTGCGCCCGAACAGCTGCAGGCCCTTGAGACGGTTCTTCAGCATCCACTCGGGCTCGCTCTTCAGCGTGGAGATGCCGCGCACGACGGCTTCGCTCAGGCCGCGCTGGGCGGCGGCTCCGGCGGCGTCGGCGTCGTGCCAGCCGAATTCGTAAGTGCCGAGCCCTTCGAGCTCGGGTCGGTCGATGAGCACATCAGACATGACGTCACACTCTCCTCTAGGCCTCAACGGTGTCATCCGCCCCGGCACCCGGATCCCGCGTGTTTTCGAGGGGGTGGGATGCCGCTGGTGGGCCCTTCTCTGAGGCGCCGTCCTGCGCGCCTACACTTGAAGCGATGCGTCGAGCGCTCAGCGCGCGCACCGCAACCCCTTGATTCTACAGGTTCCGCCTGTGCTCCGGGCGGCCACCCAGGCGGCCCCGGTCACAGTCGGGGGCCAATTCCCAGGAGGCCACGACAGATGACCGACGCGCCCACCGCTTCCGAGCACACCGGCCTCGGCGCCCGCTTGGGCGCGTGGCTCCCGGATCGGGTCGATCGACGCGTGGTCGCGGCGGCGTGGGCGACGCTCGTGGTGCAGATCGGGATCGTCGGCACGGGCGGGCTGGTGCGGCTGACCGCCTCCGGGCTCGGATGCCCGACGTGGCCGCAGTGCACCGCGGGATCGTTCGTGCCGACCCCCGAACTGGCCGCGCACGGGATCATCGAGTTCGCGAACCGCCTGCTGACGTTCGTGCTGGTCGCCGTCGCGATCGTCATGTTCCTCTTCGTCGTCCGCATGCGCCACGAGCGGCGCGACCTCTTCTGGCTCGCCCTTTCGATCGGCCTGTACGTGCCGCTGCAGGCGGTCATCGGCGGCATCACGGTGCTGACCAACCTCAACCCGTACGTCGTGGGGCTGCACTTCTTCGCATCGGTCGTGCTCGTCGCGCTGTCGACCGTGCTCGTCTACCGCGTGCACACCGGCCCCGGGCCGCGCGTGCTCGGCGTGCCGCGCTGGTACGCCGGCGTGACCCATCTCACGAGCGCCGCGGTGCTGACGACCGTGATCGTCGGCATCCTCGTCACGGGCGCGGGGCCCCACGCCGGCGACGCCGGAGCGGCGCGCAACGGTCTGCCGCCCGAGCTGATGCAGCACTTCCACTCGTGGCCCGCGTACGTCACGCTCGGCCTCACGATCGTGCTGCTGATCGGCGCATGGCGGGTCGCTCCGGGGCTCCGCCCGTGGGTCGGTCTCCTGCTCGGCATCGAACTCGTGCAGACCGCGGTCGGCCTCTGGCAGGCGCGCGCCGGCCTTCCCATCGTGCTCGTGAACATCCACATGGTGCTCGCCGTGGCGCTCGTCGCCGCGATGACCGCTGTGGTGCTCCACCTCAAGGCCCCGGTCGCGCCGGTCGCGGACGAGCCCGCGGAGCTGCATCGCACAGCGGCCTCATAGGCGCCGCATAGTCGGCTCACCGGCGACCCCGTGAAGGTGGTGGATGCCGCGGCACCTCCGCCGCGGCATCCCCGACTTCAAGGAGCCGCATGAACGCCGCCCGTCCCCCTCTCGTCCGCAGCATCCCGTTCTGGGGCCTCGTGGTGCTCTCTCTCGCGTCGATCGCCGTCGGCGGGTGGGTCGCCCTCTCGCAGATCGGCTCGATGAACGCGGCGCTGACCGCGGGCACCGCGACGGGCGTCGAGGTCTACGGCGGACAGTCGATCGCCGTGATCGGCTCGATCGTGCTCGGCGCGGGTGTCGTCGGGCTGCTGCTCGCCCTCGCGGTCGCCAGCGCCCGTGCCCTCGTCCCCGCGACGAGCATCGCCGCCCTCGAGGCCATCGAGCCCGTCGAGGTCATCGAGCCCATCGCGGTCATCGAACCCCTCCCGGACGACCGCTCGACGCACGACGAGCCCGCCGTCGCCGAGGACGCGGTCGCGCCCGTCGTGGCGGATGCCGATGATGCCCGGGTCGTGCCCGAGACCGACGCCGTTCCCGCCGCGCGCTGAGCGCGGGGCTCAGAACGGCAGCAGCGGGTCGATCGCGATCGCGACGAACAGCAGCGTGAGGTACGTGATGGATGCGTGGAACACACGCATCGGCGCGGGCTCGGTGCCCCGCACGGCCCGGTTGTACAGACGGTGCGACTCGTAGATGAACCATCCGCCGAACACGAGCGCCGACACCGTGTAGACCATGCCCATCTGCGCGACGGGCACGAGCAGCAGCGAGCATGCCACCGTCGCCCACGCGTAGAGGATGACCTGCAGGCCGACCTGCGAGCCGGAGCGCGTGGCGCCCAGCATCGGCACGTCGACGTCGTCGTACTGCTCCTTGTACTTCATCGACAGCGGCCAGTAATGCGGCGGCGTCCACAGGAAGACGAGGGCGAACAGGATGAGGGGCGCCCAGGCGAGCGATCCGGTGACGGCCGTCCAGCCGATCAGCACCGGGAAGCATCCGGCGATGCCGCCCCACACGATGTTCTGCTCGGTGCGGCGCTTGAGGAGCATCGTGTAGATCACGACGTAGAAGAAGATGGCGGCGGCCGAGAGCGAGGCGGCCAGCCAATTGGTGGTCACCCAGAGCCAGACGGTGGATGCCACGGCCAGCGCCCACGCGAAGATGAGGGCCCCGCGCGGCGAGACCTCGCCGGTGACGAGCGGGCGGTTCACGGTGCGCTGCATGTGCGCGTCGATGTCGCGGTCGAGGTACATGTTGAACGCGGCCGCGGAGCCGGCGCTCATCGATCCGCCGAGCACCGTGGCGAGCACGAGCCAGATGCTCGGGAACCCGCCCTGGGCGAGGATCATGACCGGTACGGTGGTGACCAGAAGGAGCTCGAGGACTCGCGGCTTCGTCAGTGCGACATAAGCACGAAGAGTGCGGCCGAGGGTGCGGTGGGCAACGGGCGCCGCGAGCCCCGACGTCGTCATGATGTGCATGTCCCCCGTAATGACCGCCAGTACAGATCACTGAGAAGTCTAAGGCATTCGGCGCGGCGGGCCGGGGCCGGGGGCCACTCCTCACAATGCCCTGCATCGCGAAGAGAGCAGCCCGCAACGGCTCGGACACGGGCACGTCATATCCGGCGTCCGAGCCGCTGTCACACTGTCGTCACTGACCCGATGCATAGCGGGAGCGGAAGAGCCGCTTCGCTATGCTGAACACACATGCGAGCCTTCGCTCCACCTCCCCTGTGACCTGCACCGCGGTGATCGACGCTGAGCTGGACGAGCGCTCCCCCTCCACGAAAGGCGGTCCGGTGTCGGATTTGCGTTGGGACGAGATCGATGAGCGCGCCGTGGACACGGCCCGCGTTCTTGCGGCGGATGCCGTGGAGAAGGTGGGCAATGGCCACCCGGGCACGGCCATGAGCCTCGCCCCGGCCGCCTACCTCCTCTACCAGCGGGTCATGCGGCACGATCCGTCGGACAAGAACTGGGCGGGGCGCGATCGCTTCATCCTCTCTGCAGGGCACTCGTCGCTGACGCAGTACGTGCAGCTCTATCTGGGCGGGTTCGGGCTCGAGCTCGATGACCTCAAGTCGCTGCGCACGTGGGGCTCGAAGACTCCCGGCCACCCGGAGTACGGCCACACGGACGGCGTCGAGATCACGACGGGCCCGCTCGGCCAGGGTCTCGCCTCCGCCGTGGGCTTCGCCTACGCCGCGCGGTACGAGCGCGGCCTGTTCGACCCGGAGGCACCCGCCGGCGAGAGCCCTTTCGACCACCACATCTACGTGATCGCCTCCGACGGCGACCTGCAGGAGGGTGTCACCAGCGAGGCGTCCTCCCTCGCCGGGCATCAGGAGCTCGGCAACCTCGTCGTCATCTACGACTCGAACCAGATCTCGATCGAGGACGACACCGACATCGCCTTCACCGAAGACGTGGCGAAGCGCTATGAGGCCTACGGCTGGCACGTGCAGACCGTCGACTGGAAGAAGACCGGCGAGTACGTCGAGGATGCCGCCGAGCTGTATGCGGCGATCGAGGCCGCCAAGGGCGAGACCGCGAAGCCGTCGATCATCGTCTTGAAGACGATCATCGGCTGGCCCTCCCCCGGCAAGCAGAACACCGGCAAGATCCACGGCTCCGCCCTCGGTGGCGACGAGCTCGCCGCGACGAAGAAGGTACTCGGCTGGAACCCCGACGAGACATTCGTCGTTCCGGACGATGTGCTCGCACACACCCGTTCACTGTCGGACCGGGTCGCCGGCCAGAAGGCCGAGTGGCAGACGGCGTTCGACGAGTGGGCTGCGGCGAACCCCGAGCGCAAGGCGCTCTGGGACCGCGTCAGCGCCCGCGAACTGCCCGAGGGCATCGCCGACGCACTTCCCGCTTTCGAACCAGGCAAGGACATCTCGACCCGCGCGGCTTCGGGCACGGTCATCAACGCCCTCGCCGCCGAGCTCCCCGAGCTGTGGGGCGGATCGGCAGACCTCGCCGAGTCCAACCTCACGACCATCAAGAACGCCGCGTCGTTCGTGCCGTCGGAGCGCTCGACCCACGAGTGGACCGGCAACCCCTACGGCCGCGTGCTGCACTTCGGCATCCGCGAGCACGCGATGGGCTCGATCCTCAACGGCATCGTGCTGCACGGGCCGACCCGCGCGTTCGGCGGGACGTTCCTGATCTTCAGCGACTACATGCGCCCGGCCGTCCGTCTCGCCGCGCTCATGAACATCCCCTCGATCTTCGTGTGGACACACGACTCCGTCGCGCTCGGCGAGGACGGTCCCACGCACCAGCCGATCGAGCAGATCGCGGCGCTCCGCGCCATCCCCAACTTCACCCTCGTCCGTCCGGGCGATGCCGCCGAGACCGGAGCGGTCTGGCTCGAGCTGCTGCGCCGTCACGGCGGCCCCGCCGGCATCGCGCTGACCCGCCAGAACATCCCGGTGTTCGCGCGGGCCGGTGCAGACGATGAGAACGGTGGCGCGGCATCCGGTGACACGTTCGCCGCCGCCGCCCACGCCGCGAAGGGCGCCTACGTTCTCGCGGAGGCCCCGAACGGCACGCCCGACGTCATCCTGATCGCCACCGGATCAGAGCTGCAGCTCGCCGTCGCGGCCCGCGAGGTCCTGGCCGGCGAGGGAATCAACGCCCGTGTCGTGTCGGCGCCTTCGCTCGAGTGGTTCGACGAGCAGGATGCCGCCTACCGCGAGTCCGTCCTGCCCGCCGCCGTGACCGCGCGCGTGTCGGTCGAGGCCGGCATCGCCCTCCCGTGGCGGCACATCGTCGGAGACAAGGGTCGGAGCGTCTCGATCGAGCACTTCGGCGCGTCGGCCGACTACAAGACCCTGTTCCAGAAGTTCGGCATCACCACCGAGGCCGTTGTCGCGGCCGCCCGCGAAACCGTCAAGGAGAACTCATGAGCACCCCCACCGCAAAACTCGCATCCGAAGGCGTCAGCATCTGGCTGGATGACCTCTCGCGTCAGCGCATCATGACGGGCAACCTCGCGGACCTCATCGTCACGCGCAACGTCACCGGCGTCACGACGAACCCGACGATCTTCGCCGGCGCCTTGGCCAACGGCGAGGCGTACGAATCGCAGGTCAAGGTGCTCGCCGAGCGCGGCGCCACCGCCGACGAGGCGATCTTCGAGATCACCACCGACGATGTGCGTGCCGCCGCCGACGTGTTCCGCCACGTCTACGACGAGACCAACGGCGTCGACGGTCGCGTATCGATCGAGGTCTCCCCCGACCTCGCGCACGACACCGACGAGACCATCGCGCAGGCCAAGGCGCTGTCGGCCACCGTCGACCGCCCGAACGTGCACATCAAGATCCCCGCTACGAAGGCCGGCCTCCCCGCCATCACCGCGGTGATCGCCGAGGGCATCAGCGTCAATGTCACGCTCATCTTCAGCCTGGAGCGGTACGCCGCCGTCATCGACGCGTACCTCACGGGTCTCGAGCAGGCCAAGGCCGCCGGCCACGACCTCTCGAAGATCCACTCCGTCGCGTCCTTCTTCGTGTCGCGCGTCGACACCGAGGTCGACAAGCGCCTCACGGCGCTCGGCGCCGAGGCCCTGAAGAGCCGCTCGGGCGTCGAGAACGCGCGCCTGGCGTACGAGCTGTACGAGCGCGAGTTCTCGACCGATCGCGCCAAGGCGCTGGTGGATGCCGGTGCGAACGTGCAGCGCCCGCTGTGGGCCTCGACCGGCGTCAAGGACCCCTCGCTCCCCGACACGCTCTATGTCACCGAGCTCGTCGCACCGGGCACCGTCAACACGATGCCCGAGAAGACGCTCGAGGCCACGTTCGACCACGGCGAGATCGACGGCGACCAGGTCACCGGCCGCTACGCCGAGGCGCACGAGTACTTCGACGCGCTCCGCGCCGCCGGCGTCGACTTCGACGACGTGACCCAGGTGCTCGAGGACGAAGGCGTGCAGAAGTTCGTCGCCTCGTGGCACGAGCTCCAGGAGACCGTGGCGACCGCTCTTCGGGGCGGCGTGGAGGCGACCCGATGAGCTTCGAGATCCACGTCACCGGCGCCGCGAAGGCCGCCATCGACGCCAACCTCCCGACCCTCATCACCGACCTGGTCGCTTCGGGGATCACCGCCGGCGACGGCTCGCTGTGGGGCCCCGAGGCCGAGGAGGAGTCGTCCAAGCGCCTCGGCTGGGTGCAGGCCGTCACGGTCTCCCGCCCCCTCGTGCCCGAGATCGAGGCGCTCCGCGCCGAGCTCGTGGGCAAGGGCATCACGCGGGTGGTGCTCGCGGGCATGGGCGGCTCGTCGCTCGCCCCCGAGGTCATCGCCCAGACCGCGGGCGTTCCGCTCGTGATCCTCGACTCGACCGCTCCGGGCCAGGTGCTCGCGGCCCTCGACGGCGACCCCGAGTCGGGCGGCCTGAGCCAGACCGTGCTCGTCGTCTCGTCGAAGTCCGGCTCGACCGTCGAGACCGACTCGGCCAAGCGCGCCTTCGAGGCCGCGTTCCGCGATCTCGGCATCGACCCCCTCGAGCGCATCGTGGTCGTCACCGACCCCGGCTCTCCTCTCGATGTGGCCGCCCGTGCCGACGGCTACCGCGTGTTCAACGCGGACCCCACCGTGGGTGGGCGCTACTCGGCGCTCACCGCGTTCGGGCTCGTTCCGACCGGTCTCGCCGGCGTCGACATCAGCGAACTCCTCGACGAGGCGGAGGCGTCGCTTCTCGAGGTCGCGATCGACAGCCCCGACAACCCGGCGCTCCTGCTCGCCGCCGCGATCGCCGGCACGTCGCCGCGTCGCGACAAGCTCGGCCTGATCACCGACGGCACCCACATTGTGCGGCTGCCCGATTGGATCGAGCAGCTCGTCGCTGAATCGACCGGAAAGAACGGCACCGGCATCCTGCCCGTCGTCCTGCTTCCCGTCTCGCCCGAGGTCGAGAAGCGACCCGACGACCTGCAGATCGTACGGCTCGTCGACGAGGCCAAGAAGTTCCACCTCTTCGAGCACCACGAGGGAGAGATCCTCGTCAGCGGCTCGCTCGGAGGCCAGCTCATGGTCTGGGAGTATGC
Organism: Microbacterium sp.; assembly: GCF_035554235.1. Classification (GTDB taxonomy): domain Bacteria; phylum Actinomycetota; class Actinomycetes; order Actinomycetales; family Microbacteriaceae; genus Microbacterium. The sequence continues at coordinate 20,204 of NZ_DATMIO010000101.1, forward strand.
GACGGCGATCGCCGGGCGGATGCTGGGGATCAACCCCTTCGATCAGCCCGACGTGGAGTCGGCGAAGATCGCGGCCCGTGGGCTGCTCGACGCCCGCCCCGAGCCCTCCGCACCGGCGTTCACGGTCGAGGGTGTCGAGGTGCGTGTGAGCGACCCCGAGCTCGCCGCATCCGGAACCGTCGCCGGGGTGCTCGACGCACTGTGGTCGCGGCTGCCCGCCGACGGATACGTCGCCATCCAGGCGTACGTGAACCGTCTCGAGCTGTCTCAGCTGCAGGGCCTTCGCGAGCTCGTCGCGGCCGACTCCGGTCGCCCGACGACCTTCGGCTGGGGACCCCGCTTCCTGCACTCCACAGGTCAGTACCACAAGGGCGGCCCCGCGCAGGGCGTGTTCCTGCAGATCCTCGAGCGCACGGATGTCGACCTCGAGATCCCCGACCGGCCCTTCACGTTCGGCCAGCTCATCGAGGCGCAGGCCGCGGGAGACGCCAATGTGCTCGCCGAGCACGGCAGGCCCGTCGTCACCCTCACCCTGACCGACCCCCAGCTCGAAGTGCTCGCGCTCTTCGAAGCCGCCCAGTAGGAGCACCCCCGGCACATGACCGTCAAGATCCCAGGATCGAGTGGGGCCGCAGAGCGGCCGCGTATCGAGATCTCGCGCGGGCACAATCCCCTCCGCGACGCCGACGACCGCCGCCTGAACCGCATCGCGGGGCCCAGCGCCCTCGTGATCTTCGGCGTCACGGGCGACCTGTCGCGCAAGAAGCTCATGCCGGCCGTCTACGACCTCGCCAACCGCGGCCTGCTGCCGCCCGGGTTCGCCCTGGTGGGGTTCGCGCGCCGCGACTGGCAGGACCAGGACTTCGCGAAGGTCGTCTACGACGCGGTGCGGCAGCACGCGCGCACCGAGTTCCGCGAGGAGACGTGGGAGCAGCTGCTTCAGGGCATCCGCTTCGTCTCCGGAGAATTCGACAACCCCGAGTCGTTCACCACGCTGCGCAAGACCGTCGAGAAACTCGACGTGGAACGCGGCACGATGGGCAACCACGCGTACTACCTGTCGATCCCGCCGAAGGATTTCCCCCTCGTCGCCCGACAGCTGCGCGACTCGGGCCTGGTCGATGACACCACAGACGAGGATCGCTGGCGCCGCGTGGTCATCGAGAAGCCGTTCGGAAGCGACCTCACGACCGCACGGGCGCTCAACGAGGCCCTCGAAGTCGCGTTCCCGGCCGACTCGATCTTCCGCATCGACCACTACCTGGGCAAGGAGACGGTCCAGAACATCCTGGCCTTGCGCTTCGCGAACGAGCTCTACGAGCCGATCTGGAACCGCAACTACGTCGACCACGTGCAGATCACGATGGCCGAGGACATCGGCGTGGGCGGCCGCGCCGGCTACTACGACGGCATCGGCGCCGCGCGCGATGTCATCCAGAACCACCTGCTGCAGCTGCTCGCCCTCACCGCGATGGAGGAGCCGATCAGCCTGACGGCGAGCGACCTCCGCGCCGAGAAGGAGAAGGTGCTCGCCGCGGTCACCCTGCCCGAAGACCTCTCGCTGGCCGCCGCGCGCGGACAGTATGCGGGCGGGTGGCAGGGAGGCGAGCAGGTCACCGGATTCCTCGACGAGGACGGGATGAACCCGGAATCGACGACCGAGACCTACGCCGCCATCAAGCTCGAGATCGCCACGCGCCGCTGGGCGGGCGTGCCGTTCTACCTGCGCACGGGCAAGCGCCTCGGGCGCCGCGTGACCGAGATCGCGGTGGTGTTCAACCGCGCGCCGCAGCACCTCTTCTCGCGCAACCAGACGTCGGAGCTCGGCCAGAACGCGCTCGTCATCCGCATCCAGCCCGACGAGGGCGTGACGATCCGCTTCGGCTCGAAGGTCCCCGGCTCGGGCAGCCAGGTGCGCGACGTGACGATGGACTTCGGCTACGGCCACGCGTTCACCGAGGCGAGCCCCGAGGCGTACGAGCGGCTCATCCTCGACGTGCTGCTCGGCGACCCGCCCCTCTTCCCCCGCCACGAAGAGGTCGAACTCTCGTGGAAGATCCTCGACCCCGTCGAGGAGTACTGGGCCGCCCAGAGCGGTCCCCTCGAGCAATACAGTCCCGGTTCGTGGGGTCCGGCATCCGCCGACGAGCTCCTCGCCCGCGACGGCCGCGTCTGGAGGCGCCCGTGATCATCGAACTGCCCGACACGACCGTCAGCAAGGTCGCGCGACAGCTCGTCAGCGTGCGCGAGGAAGGCGGCGCGGTCGCCCTCGGCCGCGTGCTGACCCTCGTCATCGCGACGAGGCACGGGCTCGAAGAGGAAGCGATCGACGCGGCGAACGACGCATCACGCGAGCATCCGATGCGCGTCATCGTGCTCATGACGTCGGACGCCGACGAACCGAGGCTCGACGCGCAGATCCGCGTCGGCGGCGACGCGGGAGCCAGCGAAGTGGTCGTACTGCACGCCCGCGGCGACGCGGCCTCGAACGCCGAGAGCCTCGTGACCGGCCTCCTGCTCCCCGACGCTCCCGTGGTGGCGTGGTGGCCGGACGACCCGCCCCAGGTGCCCTCCGTCTCACCGCTCGGCGGCATCGCCCAGCGACGCATTACCGATGCCTCGACCCGGCCCTTCTCCACGGATCGCCTGTCGACTCTCGGCGACAGCTACACCCCCGGTGACACCGACCTCGCGTGGACGCGCCTTACGCACTGGCGCGAACAGCTCGCCGCCGTGCTCGACCAGCCGCCGTTCGACGAGGTCACGGGCGTCGAGGTGCGTGGCGCCGCGAGCTCCCCGTCGACGGCCCTGCTCGCCGCGTGGCTGCGTCTCATGCTCGACGTGCCCGTGGACTGGAGGTACGAGTCGCCCGAAGAGTGGGAGCACGGCATCAAGTCGGTGCGCCTCGCACGCGCGAGCGGCGACATCGTGCTCGAGCGCCCCTCCCCCGGGGTCGCCCTGCTCACCCAGCCCGGTCAGCCGGATCACGACCTCGTCCTCCCCCGCCGGACGCTCCGCGAATGCCTCGCCGAAGAGCTCCGCCGCCTCGATCCCGACGTCCTGTATGGTCGAGTGATCACCGAGGCCTGGGACCTTCTGGGCCCGCCAGCACCGCGGGAGTAGCATGCCGCTCGAGAATGTCACCGAGAAGCGGGTCGTCGTCACCGCCGACCCCGCCGCCCTCGCAGCGGGCGTCGCGGCACGCTTCATCGGCAAAGTCAGCGAATTGTCGGATGCCGGTCGCACGGTGCACGTCTCGCTGACGGGCGGAACCAGCGGCATCGCTGTGCTCCGCGCGGCCGCCGAGCACCCGTGGCGCGACAACGTCGACTGGTCGCTCGTGCACTTCTGGTGGAGCGACGAGCGATTCGTCCCGAGCGGCCATGCGGACCGCAATGACGCTCAGGCACGCGAGGCGCTTCTCGACGCGTTGGCGATTCCGGCCGAGAACATCCACCCCATGCCCGCGTCGGATCAGGGAGTCGACCTGGATGCCGCGGCCGTCGCCTACGCGCAGGAGCTGTCCCGCTTCTCGACCGACGACGGCCCGTGGCCGGTGTTCGACATCTGCTTCCTCGGCGTCGGTCCCGACGGCCACATCGCGTCGCTCTTTCCTGACCGACCCGAGATCCATGTCACGAGCGAGGCGGTTCTCGCGGTGCGGGACTCCCCCAAGCCACCGCCGGAGCGGATCACGCTGACGCGCCCCGTCATCAACTCTTCCGTGCGCGTCTGGATGGTCATCGCGGGTGCTGACAAGGCCTCAGCGCTCGGGCTCGTGCTCGCGGGAGCGAGCTACTCGAGCGTCCCCGCCGCGGGAGCCAAGGGCCGCAGGCGCACGGTCATCTTCGTCGACAAGGCGGCGGCCGCCGAAGTCCCTCCCGACCTCATCGATCCGGATTATTGACACGACACGGATCACGGCGCGAAGCGCCTGATGCGTGTCGGGTCAAGGTCGAGTAGGCGCGCAGCGCCGTATCGAGACCTATCCGAGCAAACGCGGATGCCCCTCAGAGCCCGCGTCGCTCGCGGAGCTGGTTCAGCGCATCGTCGAGGAGCGTCTCGGCCTCTTCCTCGGTGCGCCGTTCCTTCACGTACGCCAAGTGCGTCTTGTACGGCTCGGTCTTGGCCAGCGCGGGAGGGTTCTCCTTGTCG
>NZ_DATMIO010000102.1:0-9984 GCF_035554235.1 Microbacterium sp.
AGGAAATGGGCGTCCAGGTGACGCTGCACTCCGACAGCCTCAACGAGGCCGGTTACCTCGAGTCGACGCTGCGGGCCATCGACGGCCGCTCGATCCACGCCTTCCACGCCGAGGGCGCCGGCGGGGGCCACGCCCCGGACATCCTGAAGGTGGCATCGCTCCCCCACGTCATCCCCGGCTCGACGAACCCGACGCTGCCGCACACGGTCAACACCGTCGCCGAGCACCTCGACATGCTGATGGTCTGCCATCACCTCAACCCTGCAGTGCCGGAGGACCTCGCTTTCGCGGAGTCGCGCATCCGTGCCACCACGATCGCCGCGGAAGACATCCTCCACGACATCGGAGCCCTGTCGGTGACATCGTCCGACGCGCAGGCGATGGGCCGCATCGGCGAAGTGGTCACGCGCACCTGGCAGGTCGCGCACGTCATGAAGCACCGTCGCGGCCCACTCGGGGGTGGGTTGGGCGGTGGGATGCCGGCAGACAACGAGCGCGCGCGACGCTATGTCGCGAAGTACACGGTCAACCCCGCGATCGCGCACGGGATCGCGTACGACGTGGGGTCGATAGCGGTCGGCAGGCTCGCCGACCTCGTCGTGTGGGACCCGAAGTTCTTCGGTGTTCGGCCGGCCGTCGTCATCAAGGGCGGCGCGATCGCGTGGGCCGCGCTGGGCGACCCGAATGCCTCGATCCCGACGCCCCAGCCCGTGATGATGCGTCCGTCCTTCGGCGACACGATCGGGGCGGACGTGTCTGTCACCTATGTCTCTCCGGCGGCGATCGATGCCGGTCTCGCCGAGACGCTCGGCCTGCGTCGCCGACTGGCCGCGGTCGAGCCCACGCGTCACATCGGCAAGGCCGACATGAAGAACAACGACGTTCTCCCATCGATCCGGATTCGTCCCGACACGTTCGAGATCGCAATCGACGGCGAAGACGTCGAACCGGCGCCCGCGGCATCCCTCCCCTTGGCCCAGCTGTACAACCTCTTCTGAGACCCGTCATGGACTCCGCCGCGCACACCGTCACCCTGCTGCTCGCCGACGCGCGCCTGCCTTCGGGAGGGCATGCGTTCTCCGCGGGTGTCGAGCCGGCGATCCAGGGCGGGCTCGCCCGACAGGACGTCGGGGCGTTCCTGCGGGCCCGCGCGCGGACGACGACGATCGTCGATGCGGCAACGGCGGTCGTGGCGCGACGGGCCGGCCTGATGGGTGCCTCCTATGAGCCCGTCGAAAGGGCGTGGGCGGCGCGAACCCCGAGTCGTGCCGCCCGTGCCGCCTCGATGGACCTCGGCCGCGGGCTTCTCCGACTCGCGCAGAGGCTCTGGCCGCAGTCTCCGGCGATCGCCGCCCTGACCGCCGGGGAGGCAGTACTGCCGGCCCGGCCCATCGTGCTCGGTGCGATCGCCGCGCACACGGGACTCGACGCCGAGACCCTCGTACGCGTGGTCGTGTACGACGACATGGCGGGCGGCGTCGCGGCTTTTCTCAAGCTGGAACCGGGCGACCCCGTCGACGGCGTGCGGCTCGTGGTGAACGCATGCGCCGCGGTCGATCCCCTCATCTCGCAACTCGCTGCCCTCGATTCACCCGAGGCGATCCCTGCGGGGAGCGCCCCGCAAGCCGAAGTATGGACCGAGGCTCACGCCCGAACGAACAGGAGACTCTTCCGTGCCTGATTCCCCGCTCGCGCCCCGCGCGCTCCGGCTCGGTGTCGCCGGCCCCGTCGGCACCGGCAAGTCGTCGCTCATCGCGACCGTGTGCCGGGCCCTTGCCACCGAACTGCGCCTCGGTGTCATCACCAACGACATCTACACCGACGAGGATGCCCGGTTCCTGCGCTCGGCCGGCGTGCTCGACCCCGACCGCATCCGTGCTGTCGAGACGGGCGCCTGTCCACACACCGCGATCCGAGACGACATCACCGCCAACCTGCTCGCCGCCGAGGACCTCGAGCGGGATTTCGCACCCCTCGACATCGTGCTCATCGAGTCGGGCGGCGACAACCTGACAGCGACGTTCTCGCCCGCTCTGGTCGACGCGCAGATCTTCGTGCTCGATGTGGCAGGCGGAGGCGACGTCGCTCGGAAGGGCGGCCCGGGCATCGGTCGCGCCGACCTCCTCGTCGTCAACAAGACCGACCTCGCGCCCTATGTCGGCGTCGATGTGGCGCAGATGGTGGCGGATGCCGAGGCGGCACGAGACGGCCGCGCGGTCCTGGCCCTGTCGCGGCACGACGCCGCCGCGGTGGCGGCGCTGCGCACGTGGGTTCTCACGATCCTCGCGAGTCACCGGGCCGGCACCCACATCGCGCAAGACCCCGGCCCGATGGCACCGCACTTCCACGCCGATGACGAGCATCCCGACGGCGGCTTCATCCACTCGCACACCGAGGATGCCCCGCACAACCACTCGCGCACGCATGCCGGCGCGGGAATGAACCCGAACGAGTGACCACCACGCGCATCGGGGTCACCGCGCGCGAGCCACGCGCACACGTGGAGCTCGTGGTCGGGGCGCTCGCACCACGCCTGATCTCGCGCGATGCCGTGCGCGCGCACGTCGCGGTTGCCGCGGCCGGAATGGTGCTGCTCGGCGGCGACGAGGTGCACGTCGAGATCGACGTCGGCCCCGGTTGCACTCTCGAGATCGAGGATGTCGGGGGCACGGTCGCCTACCGCGGGCCGCGCTCGTCGTGGATTCTGGAGGTGCGGATCGGAGCCGGTGGGACGCTGCTGTGGCACGGCCTGCCGTTCGTCGTCACGGACGGGGCCGACGTCGAACGCCGCAGCTCGCTGATCCTGGAATCCGACGCGAGAGCCGTGATCCGCGAGACGCTCGTGCTCGGCAGGCATGGCGAGCGAGGCGGCCGGTTGATCTCGGCGCTCTCGGTCGTCGACAGAAGCGGCCCTGTCCTGCTCGAGCGGCTAGATGCCGACGGCCGTGTGCCCGAGCCCGGTGTGCTCGGCAGCAACCGCGTGCTCGATGCCGTGATCGCCGTGGGATTCCGCCCGCCCCCGCGCCCGGGAGACCTCGAGCTCGATCGCCCGGGAGCGATGGCGCGCCACCTTTCCGACCACACGCACGGCTCGCCCCTCGATCCGGTCTGGGATGCGTGGGTCGCGCGTGCCGAGGAGCGGTCGCCCACGCGCGAGCCGGTTCTCGCGCGGTGATGTCCGCCTGGCCCGTCCTTCGTCCTGGAACAATGGTCCGCCGTACCGGCAACGGAAGGAATCGCGTTGACGCAACTCGCTGAAGATGAAACCCCGGCACGCATCCGGCGGAGCACGATCGGTGTCATCTCGCTGATCGTGCTCCTGCATGTGCTCGGCTGGGGGGTTCTCATCCTGCTCGTGATCCCGGCCGGCATCCCGCTCGGCGGTGGTGGTGGCACGGTCGTGACGCTCGGCGTCGGGCTCACCGCGTACGCCCTGGGAGTGCGGCACGCGTTCGACGCCGATCACATCGCCGCGATCGACAACACCGCCCGCCGCCTCGCCGAACGCGGCAAGCCGGCCAGCACGGTCGGGTTCTGGTTCTCACTCGGCCACTCGACGATCGTCGTCGTGCTCTGCATCCTGCTGACCCTCGGGATAACGGCGATCGGCTCATCGCTCGCCGATGACTCTTCCGCCCTTCGCACCTGGACAGGGGTCATCGGCCCCACCGTCTCGGGCGTGTTCCTGCTCGTCATCGCCGCTATCAACATCGCGTCCCTGCGCCGGCGCCACGGGCACGCAGGCGGGCCGGTGCTCCGGATGCTGGGGCCCTTCGAGAAGGCGGTGGATCGCCCGTCCCGGATGTACATCGTCGGACTGCTGTTCGGCCTCGGCTTCGACACCGCCACCGAGATCGGGCTGCTGGCACTGGCAGGTGCCGCCACGCTCGCGGCTGTGCCCTGGTGGGCGGCGCTCACCCTGCCCATTCTGTTCGCCGCCGGAATGAGCGCCTTCGACACCACCCAGGGCGCAGTGATGCGTCTCGCCTACACGTGGCAGCCCGGGCGCCGCCACCTCGGTCGGGTGTACGCCATGGCGATGACCGGGCTCTCGGTCGCCGCGGCAGTACTGATCGCGAGCGTCCAGCTCGCGGACGTGCTCGTCGCGAACCTGGGCCTCGGCGGCCCCCTGCCGTGGTTGGCGTCGGTCGGGATCGACGACCTCGGGCTCGTGCTCACGGGCGTGCTCCTGGTCACATGGGCAGCCGTGCTGTTTGTCACCCGGTGGCCGCGGTTGCGCACGAGCTGAGTCCGAGAGGTCCGGACCGGAGCCTGCGCGGGACGCTAGAGACGTCCCACGGTCTCGATGTCCTCCCAGAACTCCGCAGCGACATCGGCGGAGACAGTTGCGCGCGTCGCTGAGATCGCCGCGACGTAGTCGTCGATGAACGGTCCTTCGGGGTCTTCACCGCCCGCGTTCACGGCGTTCTCGAGCGCGGATTGGGACGCCTTGCGGGCGGCGTACTCGATGTCTGCCGGAGAGAAGCCCTCGGTCATCTCGACGAGCACCTGCACGTCGACGCCGACCGCCGCCGCGGGAATGTACCGCTGCCAGATCGCGCTCCGGGCCTGTTCGTCGGGGAGCCCGATCGGGATGACGTAGTCGAACCGCCCGTGACGGAGGAACGCGGCATCCAACGCCCGGATGAAGTTGGTGGCGCAGATGAGCAGCCGCCCGGGCTGCTCACGGAAGGCGGGAATGATCTTCAGCAGTTCGTTCGTCACACCTTGGGTCGGTGAGGGCGGCTCGCCCTGCCGGTGCGAGGCGATCTCTTCGACCTCATCGATGAAGACGACGGCGTGCTCCAGCTCGGAGATCCTGGTGAACGTCTCACGCAGGGCACCAGCGAGCCCGCCAGGGTGGGACGCCAAACGAGACGGGAAGACCTCCACGAATGACCACTCCAGGCGCGACGCGATCGCCTTCGCGAACGTGGTCTTGCCGGTGCCGGGAGGCCCGAACAGAACGATCGCCCGTGGAGGTATGACGCCGAATCGATCCGCGAGTTCGGACTGTGCGAGCGGCATCACGACGCGTCGCTCGAGCAGATCCTTCTCCGCGGTCATCCCACCGACGGCGTCCCAGAGCCCTCGCGGAAGGACTCTTCCGCCCAACTCCGCGAGGATCTTCAGCTCTTCGCGCTGAACGGGGATGTGACGCTCGAAGTAGTGCAGATCCTGCTTCAGGACGAACCCCTGGTGCAGGAACGCCCCGACGCGGGTCTCGGCGGCCGGCATGAGCGCCGACATCTTGGATATGCCCACCGTGGCCATGCGCGCCTCCAACGCCGCAAGCAGGGAGGAGCCGATGCCGGTCCCCCGCGCGTGAGAAGCCGTGGCCAGGAACACCACCCATCCTTGCGCGTGCGCCGCGCGCCCGATCGCGGCACCGACCACCTCGTCGCCGACCACTGCGACGACGGCGTGATCCTTCGCGCACGACGCCAGCACATCGGACAGGCCGTAGACGGGCTCGGCATTGGCCGTGAGCATCTGTTCCCACAGTCGCAGAATCCCGTCGACGTCGTCGGCGTGATAATCGCGGATGCGCCAACCTGTCATTTGGTCTCCTTCGACTCTGAGCCCGACTTCTGCATGGGCCTGCGAAAACAAACAGCGTGCCGATCGTATTGCGGATCCTTGATCGTCGGGCACGACCCTGTGGCGCGCGGCTGGGTGTCAATCCGCAGCCGGCTCGGTCCGCAACGACCGCCAAGACGTGGACGGATCGCTCACGTTCCCAAACGCCGATCAGCGTCACTCGAAAGTGACGCTGATCAGGGGTTTTCTGGCGGTGACGGTGGGATTTGAACCCACGGTAGGGGGTTACCCTACACAACTTTTCGAGAGTTGCACCTTCGGCCGCTCGGACACGTCACCGCCGAAGAGTTTACGTCACCCCGACCCCAGCTCGCGAATCGATCGCGATCGACCGGCCGCCGGCATCCGCCCGGCACACTCGGGCATCCGTCCCGTATGCCGACAGACTGGGGACATGAGCGTCATCGAGAACTCGAAACTCACCGTCGTCGGCGCGGGGAGCGTCGGAGCCAGCGTCGCCTACGCGGCCCTCATCCGCGGCTCCGCGCGCCACGTCGCCCTCTACGACATCGCCACCGCCAAGGTCGAGGCGGAAGTGCTCGATCTTGCCCACGGCACGCAGTTCACGGGCGCGAGCGACATCGTGGGCGGCTCCGACATCTCGGTCGTCGAGGGCTCGCACATCGTCGTGATCACGGCCGGCGCCAAGCAGGATCCGGGTCAGAGTCGCATCGAGCTCGCCGGGGTCAATGCCGGGATCATCGCGAAGATGATGCCGCGGCTGCTCGAGGTCGCCCCCGACGCGATCTACGTGCTCGTGACCAATCCCTGCGACGTGCTCACGGTGCTCGCGGCGGAGGCATCCGGGCTCCCCCGCGAGCGCATCTTCGCGTCGGGAACCGTGCTCGACACCTCTCGCCTGCGCTGGAAGCTCGGCGAGCGCGCCGGCGTCTCGACCAGCAGCGTGCACGCCTACATCGTCGGCGAGCACGGCGACACGGAGTTCCCCCTGTGGTCGAAGGCCACGATCGGCACCGTCCCGATCCTCGAATGGGAGACCGAGGGTCACCCGCGCATGACGAAGGACGAGCTCGACCGGATCGCCATCGACGTGCGCGATGCCGCGTACAAGGTCATCAAGGGCAAGGGCGCCACCAACTACGCGATCGGGCTCGCGAGCACGCGCATCGTCGAGGCCGTGCTGAAGGACGAGCGCGCGGTCATGCCCGTCAGCACGGTGCTGAGCGACTTCCACGGGGTCGACGGCGTCGCCCTGTCGGTGCCGTCGATCGTCAGCGGGTCGGGCGCGATGCCGATTCGCGAGACCCCGTTCTCGGACGAGGAGCTCACCCTGCTGCGCCGGTCGTCGGACGCCCTGAGCTCGGTCGTGGAGAGCCTGCGGCCGGTGCGCTGAGGGCTTCGTGTACCGCATACAGGCTCGATCGGCGCCGCCGCCTGGGATGGTGCCCCCGGACAGCACTCCCGCACCGGACAGCCTGAATGCGGCCCGTCGATCAGGCGACGAGCACCGCCTTCTCGAGCTGGGCGAGGGACGACGCGAGCCCGACCGCGTGGTCGTGCGGGTCGATGCCGTCCGGCACGTCGGTGGCCCGCACGGTGACGAGGGTGCCGGCCTCGCCGGCCGCGAAGCTCCACGTCATCGTCATGGTTCCCGAGAACGCCGGATCCTCCGATGGGAAATCCACCTCCCACACGACCGCGGTCGGGTGCTCGAGCCGCACGATGCGTGTGTCCGCGACATCCGAACCGTCGTCGAATTTGCCTCGGCCCTCGGCCGACTCGTACGTCAGCACCATCCGGAAACCCCCGCCGACGACAGGATCGAAGCGCTCGAGACGGCCGGTCATGCCCTCGGGCGGCAACCATGCGCCGAGCAGGTCGGGCTCGACGAACGCCCGGAAGATCGTGCCGGGAGGGACGGCGATGAGGCGGGATGCGGAGTCGACGCGCATGCCCGCCAGCCTACGCGAGGCGGCCGGCCGGGCTGTGTGCGCGCGGGCATGGCGCGGGGCTGGTGTGCGCTGAGCGGCGGCTCGCCGGGCCAGGTGTGCGCTGAGCGGCGGCTCGTCGGGCCAGGTGTGCGCGGCGCGGGCATGGCGGCGGGCGGATGTCGGGCGCCCCGGCTAGCCTGAACGCATGCCCACCCGACGCCCGGCTGCCGCCGCGTACCGCTGCAGCGAGTGCGGATGGACCACGCCGAAATGGGCGGGGCGCTGCGCCGAGTGTCAGCAGTGGGGCACGGTCATCGAGGCCGCCGAGCCGACCGGCATCCTGCGCCACCTGACCCCGGTGACACCGACCGGCGACCGCGCGGCCCGGCCCATCACGGCGATCGACACGCGCGAGGCGCCGCGGCGCACGAGCGGTGTCGCCGAATTCGACCGCGTGCTCGGCGGCGGCCTCGTGCCCGGGGCCGCGATCCTGTTGAGCGGCGAGCCCGGTGTCGGCAAGTCCACGCTGCTGCTCGAGGTCGCGGCGCAGAGCGCACGCGCCGGCCGCCGCGTGCTCTACGCGAGCGCCGAGGAATCTCCCGGGCAGGTGCGGCTCCGCGCCGAGCGCACCGGTGCCCTGCACGACGAGCTGTACCTCGCGGCCGAAACCGATCTCGCGACGATCCTCGGGCACATCGACGAGGTGGAGCCCGAGCTCGTGATCGTCGACTCCGTGCAGACCGTGTCGTCGTCGCTCTCTGAGGGCATGGCGGGGCACCCGAGCCAGGTGCGCGAGGTCGCATCCACGCTCATCCGCATCGCGAAGGATCGCGACCTGCCCATCGTGCTCGTCGGACACGTGACGAAGGACGGTCAGGTCGCCGGCCCTCGCCTGCTCGAGCACCTCGTCGACGTCGTCTGCCATTTCGAGGGCGACCGGCAGACGTCGCTGAGGTTCGTGCGTGCGCTGAAGAACCGGTTCGGTCCCACCGACGAGGTCGGCTGCTTCGAGATGACCGGGGCGGGCATCGCCGAGGTCCCCGACCCGAGCGGCCTGTTCCTCAGCCGCGGAGCGCCCGAGGCCGGCACCTGCGTGGCGATCGCGATGGAGGGCAAGCGGGCGCTGCCCGTCGAGGTGCAGGCCCTCACGATCTCGACGGGCGCGCCGAACCCGCGGCGCATCGTGCACGGCGTCGACGCCTCGCGGGTGGCCATGGTGCTCGCGGTGCTCGAGAAGCGGGCGAACATCAAGGTCTCCGACCAGGACGTGTACGTGTCGACGGTCGGTGGCGTGCGCTTCACCGAGCCCGCGGCCGATCTCGCGATCGCGATCGCGGTGGCAGGGTCGGTGCGCAACACGTCCGTACCGCACGGCTTCGCCGCGATCGGCGAGCTGAGCCTTGCGGGCGAGATCCGCCCGGTCACGCAGGCCGGTCAGCGGCGCTCCGAGGCCGCGCGACTGGGGTACCGGCAGCTCATCGACGAGCGCTCGAAGACCCTGCGCGGGGCCATGGACGACGTGAAGGCGCGCGGGCGCGCGCGACCCCACGAGGACGTGCCGGAGTTCTAGCTCGTCGGCATTCGCTCAGGCATCGAGCGCTTTGAGCAGCTCGTCGGGTGCGGCCTGCATCGGGTGCGGGCCGGCGATGTCGAGGAACACGGTCGTGATCGTCTCGCGGTGCGCCGTCAGGAATGCGCGCAACCACGCGGGCGAGTAGACCCCGACGCTCGGCGGGAGATTCGCGGGCTTGTTCTTCGCGTCGCTGAACAGCAAGAGGGCGACATCGCCGGTCGCGGCATCCCGATACGTCCAGACCTCGCCGCCGTCGAGGGGGCTGTCGCGGGGTCCGGGTGTGATGAGCGGCACGATCGTGCTGCCGTTGCGCAGGGCGAAGGCGACGGCGGCGATGTCCTGCCTCTCGAGTGCCTGGGCGAGGGCTTCGGAGCGGAACTCCACGGGCACGCCCTTCTTCTTGCTCTTTCGAGCGGATGCCGCGGCCATGCGTTCAGCGTACCCAGAGCCCACGACCCGAGAGCGCGGGCTACGCCAGGAAGCCCCGGAGCAATGCCTGGGATCCGGCGGTGTGCTCGCGCATGGGGGCAGGCGCAGCACCCAGCCGACCGCGCGTAACTCCTGCATTTCCGGTGGTGCCCGCCGGGGCGCGCCGTACAGCGGCCGTGCGGCCGGTGAATTGCAGGAGTTATGCGCATTGTGCCGGGGCCTGGAGCGGCGTGACGTATGCGCTGGAATGCCCCGTGGATGACTCGATGACGAAGGCCTCTGGCTACGAACCGGATGGGCCGAAAGAGGATGACACGCCCGAGCCCATCCACACGTTCTTGCCGATGACCCCACTCTTTACCGCCGATGACCAAGCGGGGGACGCGACACCTGCCGGAAAAGAAGGGGCCCTCTCGAGTCTCCCATTGGGGACTGGATGACTCGAGGGGGCCCATCGCTCACTGCGCGACTCGCATCTCACCGCTGGGG
>NZ_DATMIO010000103.1:0-13036 GCF_035554235.1 Microbacterium sp.
TCCACCGCAGAGAGGGCGACAGCACGTGGACGCACTCATACCACCGCTCCTGAACGGCACCGCCTTGGGTGCTCTGCTGCTGCTTGCAGCGCTCGGGCTCACCCTCACCTTCGGGCAGATGGGGGTGATCAACATGGCGCACGGCGAGTTCATCATGGCCGGTGCATTCATCGCCTACCTGACCCAGCTGGTGGTCACATCCAGCAACCTCTCGATCCTGTTGGCTCTTCCGCTCGCCTTCCTCGGCGCCGGTCTCCTCGGCCTCCTTCTGGAGGTCGGCCTCATCCAGTGGATGTACCGACGGCCACTCGACACCCTCCTCGTCACGGTCGGGGTGAGTCTGATCCTGCAGCAGATCGCACTGCAGATCTTTCCCGCTCAGGGCGTACCTGTGGAGAAGCCGACCTGGCTCGACGGGCAGATCAACGTCCTCGGCTACGAGTGGCCCCTTCGCCAGGTGTTCACCATCGTGCTCGCGGCCCTGTGCCTGGCGGCCCTTGCGGCGTGGCTCAAGTATTCGCCGTTCGGACGCCGAATCAGAGCGACCGTCCAAAATCGGGACCTCGCTGAGACGAGCGGCATCCGTACCCGCGCTGTCGACCGCATCACGTTCTTCGTCGGATCCGGCCTCGCCGGGGTCGCCGGTGTCGCCGCGTCCCTGATCGGCGGCACGAACTCTCAGATGGGCACGCAGTACATCATCCCGGCGTTCCTGGTCGTCGTCGCGGGCGGCGTCGGCCAGATCAAGGGCACCGTGATCGCCGCGTGGGCCCTAGGTATCGCGTTGTCGTACTTCGCCGACTGGACGACCGGAAGCATGGCCCAGGTGCTCGCCTTCGTGCTCCTGGTGGTCTTCCTGCAGTTCCGTCCACAAGGCCTGTTCACGGTCCGCACCCGGGGGTTGACATGACGAAACTCAAGCCGTGGCTTCCACTCATCGGCATCGCGGTATTCGCCGCACTGCTGCTGGTGGTCGCCCCAGCAACGCTCTCCATGCATTGGATCAACAACCTCGGCAAGTATTGCTGTTGGGCGATCGCGGCCGTGGGGATCGGCCTGGCCTGGGGTCGAGGCGGAATGCTGGTCCTGGGCCAAGGGGTCTTCTTCGGACTCGGTGCTTACGCCATGGCGATGCACCTGACATTGGAGACCGCGGGGCCCGACAGCCTTCCCGTCTTCATGATCCTGTACGACCCGTCTGCGCCGCTCCCGGCCTTCTGGGAACCGTTCCGCAGCGACGTGTTCACGCTGCTGGCTATCGTGCTGCTCCCCGTGATCGTGGCGTCGGCTCTCGGCTACGCGCTGTTCAAGCGGCGCGTCAAGGGGGCCTACTTCGCGATCCTGACCCAGGCGCTCGCCGTGGCGCTGGCCGTGCTGATCAGTTCGACGATCCGTGAGACCGGAGGGGATACGGGGCTCAGCGACTTCAAGTACTTCTTCGGATTCGTCCTGGACGACGACGCGAACAAGATCATGGTCTTCATGATCGCCGCCTCGCTGCTCATCGTGTGCCTGCTGGCGGTGTGGCAGCTGGGCCGCAGTCGCTTCGGCGAACTGCTGATCGCCACGCGGGACGCAGAGGAGCGTGTTCGATTCCTCGGCTACGACCCCGCCAACATCAAACTCGTCGCCTTCGTGATCGCCGCCGTGATGGCCAGCATCGCGGGCGCCATGTTCGTCCCGATCGTCGGCATCATCACGCCGGCGGAGATCGGCGCGTCCGCCTCGATCCTGATGATCGCCGGTGTGGCGCTCGGCGGCCGCGCCTCGTTGTTCGGCCCGGCTCTCGGTGCGATGGCGATCGGATGGGGCCAGTCGAGCCTTGGTTCCAGCTGGCCGAGCGGGTGGATCTACATCCTGGGCCTGGTCTTCATCCTGGTCACCCTCTTCCTCCCCATGGGGCTGTCATCGCTTCTTGGAAGGGCGAAGAGCCTCGTGTGGCGGTCGCGCGGGACGCCCGCCGCGCCTCCCTCCGTCTCGGCGCCTGTGCTCGATGAGGTGAAGAAGTGACTGCCGCCGAGGGGTCGCTCGTCGTCAAGGATCTGCGCGTCGAGTTCGATGGATTCGTCGCGGTCGACGGTGTCTCCTTCGACGCACATCCCGGAGAGGTCCGATTCCTCATCGGCCCGAACGGCGCGGGCAAGACGACATGCATCGACGCGATCACCGGCCTGTCCCGGGGCTCCGGATCGGTGACGCTCGGCGACCAGGAACTGCTGGGCACGTCCACTCAGAAGATCGTCCGGCTCGGAGTCGGCCGTACCTTCCAGACCGCGAGCGTGTTCGAGCAGCTCTCGGTTCTGCAGAACCTCGACATCGCGGCGGGCCTGCACCGCTCCTCGCTCTCCCTGTTGCGTGCACGACGTGGCGTCGAGCCAGCAATCGAGCTCGCCTTGGAGGAGACGGGACTGAACAACGAGCGGGAGACGCCCGCGGGCATCCTCTCGCACGGTCAGAAACAGTGGTTGGAGATCGGGATGATGCTCGTGCAGGAGCCCCGTGCGCTGCTGCTCGACGAACCCGTCGCGGGCATGAGCCAGGACGAGCGGACCGCCACCGGCGAGCTGTTGCAGCGCATCGCCAGGCGCCGCATCGTTCTCGTCGTTGAGCACGACATGGACTTCATGCGCCGATACGCATCGCGAGTCACGGTGCTGCACCAGGGCAAGCTGCTCTCGGAGGGAACCGTTGCGCAGGTGCAGGCCGACCCCAAGGTGCAGGAGGTCTACCTCGGCACCGCCGGGGCCACGACCACAGCGGCGATGCTGGTCGTCGCTGATACGGCGATCGAGGCGAAGACCGCAGTGACGGATGCCGCGAGCCAGGGGGGCGCCTGAGATGCTCGAGATGAACGATATTCAGGCCGGCTACGGCCGCACCCTCGTGCTTCACGGTGTGACGCTGCCCGCCTCCGAAAGGGTCGTCGCCGTGCTCGGCCACAACGGCGCCGGAAAGTCGACTCTGCTGCGCGTCGCGATCGGACTCATCAAGCCGCGCGGCGGCCAGGTGATCTTCGACGGCGCGGACGTCACGGCCCTGCCACCCAACAAACGCGTCGCACGCGGCATGGCGTACGTACCGCAGGGCCAGCAGTCGTTTCCGCAGCTGTCGACGATGGAAAACCTGCAGCTCGTCGCGGACGGCCGCAAGCGGGGAAAGGCGCTCATCGAGCAGCAGCTTTCCCGGTTCCCCGCCCTGGAGAGGTTCGCTACCCGCAAGGCCGGCCTGCTCTCGGGCGGCCAGCGTCAGCAGCTCGCCATCGCCCGGGCGCTCATCACCGAACCGAAGCTGCTCATCCTCGACGAGCCGACCGAGGGGATTCAGCCGACGATCGTCGCAGAGATCGAGCACACCGTGATGCAGCTGGCAAACGACGGCCTTTCCGTGCTGCTCGTCGAGCAGCACATCGGCTTCGCGCTGGAGGCTGCGGACAGGTACCTCGTGCTTGCGAGCGGCTTCGCATCGCGTACCGGCGAGGGCGGAGCGTTCGCCGCCGAAGGGGTGCGCGCGGCGATGACGATCTAATGCTTTCTGCACGCAATGCGGCTGTAACACGCGGCAGGAACAATGAGCCCAACGTGCGAGGCGCAGGGAGTGCGACGTGGCGAGGGCAGACAACGCGCGGGCAGCCGCCGAGGATAGCCTCGAAGACTATGCCTTCCGCTACGTTCCCCGGTCCTTCCGACGCTGGAGCGCGAGCTCTGTCGGGATCACGGCGCTCGGCTCGATCGCCTTCCTTGCTGACTTCTCGATCGGGGCCAGCGTCGGGATCGAGCACGGAACGAACAACGCCCTCGTCGGCATCCTGTTCGCGTCGATCACGATCTTCATCGTCGGCCTGCCGATCGCTTACTACGCCGCTCGCTACAACCTCGACCTGGATCTGATCGCGCGCGGGTCGGGATTCGGCTACTACGGCTCGTCGATCACGACCGTGATCTTCGCCGTGTTCACCTGCATCTTCTTCGCCCTCGAGGGGGCGATCATGGCGCAGGGGCTCCACATCGCGGTCGCCATCCCGCTCCCGATCGGCTACCTCATCTCCACCGTGGTGGTGATCCCGATCGTCATCTACGGGATGCGCGCACTCGAGCGCCTGCAGTTCTGGACCACACCGCTGTGGCTCGCGCTCGCGCTGCTGCCGCTGCTGTGGGTGATTCTGTCGGACGCCGACGCCGTGAGCGAGTTCGTGGCATTCCCGGGCGCGTCCGATGGGGCGCTCAGTTTCAAGGCGATCATCGCGAGCGCCGCCGTCTGCTTCGCGCTGACGCCGCAGCTGGCCGAACAGATCGACGTGATCAGGGCGATGCCGCCGCGCACGCGCGCGAATCGGCGGTCATGGTGGGCCTCGCTCCTGTTCGCGGGGCCTGGCTGGGTGCTCTTCAGCGGCATCAAGCAGGTCATCGGCGTCTTCCTCGCGGTCTACCTCATTACCCGCGTCGACCCGGATCTCGGCCCGCAGGCCGCCGAACCGGTCCGCCAGTTCATCGCTCTCTACGAATCGATCATGCCGGAGTGGCTGGCCATCGGCTTGGCGCTCGTTCTCGTCGTCGTCGCCCAGGTCAAGATCAACGTCACGAACGCCTACTCCGGGTCACTGGCCTGGTCGAACGTGTACACGCGGCTCACCAAGACCTACCCGGGCAGATCGATCTTCATCTTCTTCAACCTCGCCATCGCTCTCGCGCTGATGTGGATGGACGTTTTCAGTCTCATCAGCTTCGTGCTCAGCCTCTACGCGAATGTCGTGATGGCGTGGCTGGTCACGATCGCCGCCGATATCGCGATCAACAAGCATGTGCTGCACATCTCGCCTACTTTTCCCGAGTTCCGCCGCGGGATGCTGCGCGATTGGAATCCCGTCGGCCTCGTGTCGGTCGGCATGGCGTCGCTCCTTTCGCTTGCGGCGTTCGGGGGCGTGTTCGGTGAGGGGGTGCGGCCGTTCTCGGTGCTGATCGCCATCGGGGTCGCCGTCATCACCACCCCGCTCATGGCGCTGCTCACACGGGGCAGGTACTACCTGCGACGCCAGACGGATGGCATCGCCTCGCCGATGCTCGATTCCGACGGCAACCCCTCGGGCGCACGGCTACGCTGCCACGTCACGGGGTACACGTTCGAGCGTCCGGATATGCTGGCATCGGCGGAGCGTGGCGCTCACGGAGAGACACAGTACGTGTCGTCGCTCGCGCTGACGCTGGATGACTCGGATCGCTATGTACTGCCTGCCGAGCCAGCGTCGCGGCGAGACCATCCGCCATCGCGGATGGCTAGAGAGAACACACTGCAGAAGGGAAGGGGCGGATGATGGCGGAGGGAGTGGATACTCCGACCGCGATCCTTGCCAACGCCGCCGCGGTTCTGCGCGAGAACCCGTTCGATGAGATCTCGTATCGCACCCTCGGTGACGCGGTCGGCGTCTCGGAGAGGACGGTCTACCGCCACTTCCCCACGAGATCGCATCTCCTGGAGGGCGTCGCAGGGTGGATCGAATCCACGCAATTCCCGCTGCCGCCTTTCGTCACGATCCCTCAGTTCCGGGAGGCGTCGCGCGCCCGGTTCCTCGCGTTCGATTCCTCGCCGGCTTTCGCGTTCGTGTGTGCGCGGGCGGCATCCATCTCACCGACGGGCGAGCCGGAGCCCACCTTCTTCACCCGAGCGCTCGTGGCGATGCTCTCCACCTATCACCCCTCTGTGAACGAGCGAGATCTGCGCCGGGTGGCAGCCACCCTGCGCTATTTCGCGTCCGCGCAGTTCTGGGCCCGCATGCGGACGGGCTTCGAGATGAGCGCGCCGGCCATTGCGGACGTCTTCGATCGCACGGTCGCAGAAGTCCTGGGAGACCTGTTCATGCCCACGGACACCGAAATGGGAATCTCCTCGCATCAGGCGCCCGGATGACGATGTCGGCGACCTTCGAACCCGATGCGGCAGCGGCGAGCGACGTCAGTCGCACGCAGGAGGCGATCCTGGCCGCCTACGCCGAGCTCATTGAGGAGCTCGGCACGGACGACGTGTCGTTCCGCCTGATCGCCAGACGTGCGGGCGTCGGCGAGCGCACGATCTTTCGCAACTATGCGACCAGGGTCGATCTGCTGCTCGCAACGGCGTCATGGATCGAAAGCAGGATCTTTCCGAGGCAGGACTCCCAGAGCATCTTCGACATGCCTCTGACGATTCGGGCCGTGATGGAGTCGTACGACCTTCGCCCAGAACTGGCCCACGTGGTGGCTGAAACCGCCATGCGAGGGATCAGCGGTGCCGCGCCCAGCCCACGGCGGGCAATGCTGGAGGAGATGATCGATGCCGAGATCCCGGCGCTCGGCGACGATGAGCGCAGGGCGATCGTGGCGGCCCTCGCCCACCTCGACTCGGCCGCGACGTGGGTCACGTTCCGCCGAGAGTTCGGAATGAGCCGCAGCGACATCGCCGACGCCGCCGCATGGGCAGCGGAGGCGGTGCTGGATCCGATTCGCTCGCGGGTCGGCTGAGCGATCGAGTCCGCCGGCCATCACCGCAGTGATGCCGCCGCGGCCCTAAACGGCGTCGCGGCGCAGGTGGATGCCCTGGTCGAAGAGGCCGGCGGGGTCGACGCGCTCGGCGATGCGACGCAACCGCTGACCCGTGTCGCCGGGCCACGCGAGTTCGGCGGCGGCGGGGGTCGTGTCTGAGGAGTAGGCGCCGTACGCTCCGGTGCCCAGGCGTCGGATGGGAGCGAACGACTCGTCCTCGAGGGTCTGACCATGCGGCTGCACCCACGTGGCGGCGAGTGCTTCCTGATGTCGTCCCGCCCAGGCCGTCGCGTCCTCCGGGACGTCGCTCATCGCACCCCCGAGAGAACGCAGCTCGCCCATCGCGGTGGTGCCGTGCGCGAAGGATTCCGCGAACGCAGCACCCAGCTGACGATCTGCCTGGTCGACGAGCACGTCCCGCAGCCGGATGTGCTGCTGCCCCGTGTGTTGAGCGCGGGGGGTGGGTACGACTCTCGGATAGGGGGCCATGAAAGCCTCGTGGCTGGTGAGCCGGCCCAGCGCCGCGCCGGATTCGATGACCGGGGTGGCCTTGTCGACATCGGTGCCAGACCACACGTTGATCGCCTGGATCGAGACGCGGCGGTCGTTCACCGGACGGAGCATCAGAAAGCTGACCATCTCGCGAGGGGCTGATCTGATCCAGTCGCTCCAGGACTCCACGAAGCCGGGCAGGTCGGTCACCAGGTAGCCGGCCATCTGGTTGATGACCGAGGCATCGCCGTTCCGCGAGTGCAGACGCTCGGCTTGGAAGAGGAACTCGGTGGCGATTCCCACCTGCGACCCGCCGCCGCGGACGGCCCAGTACAGGTCGGGATCGTGCTGTTCGTCGACCCAGTGGATGCTGCCGTCGGCGGTGATGATCCGGGCGCCGCGGATGCGGTCGATGGTGAGCCCTTGGGAGCGGATGAAGAACCCGACCCCGCCGGAGGTGGCCAGGCCGCCGACCCCGGTGTCGCCGAAGTTTCCGCTGGTCAGGGCCAGATCGTACGGTTGGAGGGCGGCAGCGACATCCCCCCAGGTGGCGCCGGCCTGCACTCGAACCAGACCGCGCTCCGCGTCGGTGATCTCGATGCGATTCATCCCGGAGATGTCCACGATGATCCCGCCGTCGTTCACCGACGACCCGGACATGCCGTGACCGCCACTGCGGAACGAGAACGGCACCTTCTCTCCGGCTGCCTCACGAACGTCGCCGGCGTAGCGCACCGCGGCGGCCACTTCGACGTCCCGCTCGGCCATGAGAACGAGGAGAGGGCTGCCGACCGCCATATAGCTCGAACGCACAAGCCCGTACCGGGGATGTGCCGGATCGATCGCCCTGTCACGCAGCACCGCCGGAAGCGCAGGCCACGCGTTCCCGGATGCCGCCCGGACGTGCTCAGTGCCGGTGGCGGTGGTCAAGCGCGTACTCCGGTGCCCTGGATGTCGGCGAGTGTCTTCTCAAGAGCGGACTTGTCGAGCAGCTCGAAGCTGCTCGATGAGAGCCGTGGGTTCGCCGACACCGTCGCGGTGAGCAGGCCCACTTCTTCGGCGCTGATCCAGTCCGGCCGCTGCTGTGCGCGAGCACGGGTGTTCACGTAGCCCAGCAGGTGGGTGAACACGCGCCGCCGGCTCCCGGCCTCGGTCTGCATCACTCGTCCCATCATCAGCAGCGCGGCCTGCTGCATGGAGACGATCCCCGACCCCGCGACGGGATAGATCGCCGACGCTCCGACGATCACGTGGTACGCCCCTTCCGCGGTGAGTCTCGGCATGAACGCCTGCGCGAGCGACAGATGCGCCGTGGCGTACCCCGTGAAGTACTCATCCCACGCCGTTGCGGGGGTGTCCCAGAGGGCGGGCCCGGCCCACCAGCCGCCGACGGATGCCACGACATCCGTCACTGGTCCGTAACTCTGCTCGACGTGCTCTGCCAGCACCGCCGCGCCATCCACCGTCGAGTAGTCGGCGACCAGCAGCGTGAGATGCGCTGAATCGCCTTCGGCGCCCAGGATGCGTCGGAACTCCTCCAACCGCGACTGAGAGCGGGTCGGCACCACGACCTGCGCGTTGGTTCGCAGGTAGCTGCGGACGATCCCCTCACCGACGGCGCCCGTACCTCCCGCGACGACGACACGGCGTCCCTGAAGACCATCCGCTGGTGGTGTGTATTGGCTCATTGCTTTCTCCCGAAGTCGGTTACTAGTTGTGCGTAACCACATCATCTGGTTCTATTTTCGGAAGAACAAGACGGCACATTCATGTGCCTATCGAAGAGGGCGAGGCGAGGATGTCGACGACAGCGGAAAGCGGGCGTGCCCGGCCGCACTCCGACTACGAACACGTCTGCGCGACGTACCCCCACGACGGTCCCGCCATCCGTGGGGTGCTCGACAGGGTCGGCGACAAGTGGTCACTGCTGCTGATCATCACTCTCGAGGCGGGCCCGCTCCGCTATGGACAGCTCAAACGGCAGGTCGTCGGGGTGTCGCAGCGCATGCTCACCCTCACCCTGCGACAGCTCGAGCGTGACGGTCTCGTCGCCCGCACCGTCTACCCCCAGATCCCGCCGCGCGTGGAGTACGAGCTGACACATCTGGGTGCGACATTGATTCCGCCGGCGAGGAGCATCGCGCACTGGGCGCTCGCCAACTACAGCGAGATCGAGAAAGCTCGCAAGCGGTTCGACCAGGCCACCGAGGCGAACGACGCGCCAGGCATGGGCGGTGTGGCTGCGCGCGGCTCGTGAAGCTGCGGCCGCGGCCAAGCTCTGGCCGACGCGAGGCTCCGACCCGGCCACTGCGAAGCCCCGGCCGCGGCGAAGCTCTGGCCGACGCGAGGTTCCGACCCGTCCGATTTCAGTGCTTGCGGCTACGTGCTTTCGGTTTCACCGTCGCCTTGACCCGCATCCAGAGTTCGCCGTAGGCGCGTGCGGCCTCGGCGCTCGGCGCATAGCTCCCGACAGGTGCCCTCTCCGCGCCCATCCGCTCGATCTGCACCGTCGCCGGCACGACGACGTCGGTGACCGACGAATGCGCCCCGGGCAGTTGTTCGACCGTCGCGCGGTGCAGCGTCTTGCGACGATCGACCATCGAGAGGAACCCCACGACGGGCGCCTTCGACACGGATGCCGCCACAAAACCCTCGACCTGCTCGAGCGATCGCATCGACAGCGGTGACGGCACGAGGGGCACCACCACCGCGTGTGCCGAGAACACGGCGTTCTCGGCGACCAGCGCGGCGCCGGGCGGGCAGTCGAGGATGACGACGTCGTAGTCGCCCTCGACCTGCTCGAGGATCTTGGAGACCCTCTGCTCCGACTTCTTCGCGTGGTCGAACACGAGGTCGAGATCGCGGTAGCTCGCATCCCCGGGCAGCACGTCGAGGTTGTCGTAGCCGGTGGAGCGGATGGCGCCGGCCACCTTGCTGTCACCGGCCACCAGTGCGGCCACACCGCCCTTGACCTTGGGCTTGACCTGCAGCAGGAACGTCGCCGCCCCTTGCGGGTCGAGATCCCACAGCAGCACCCGGAACTCCTTCGCCGCCTCCCACGCGAGGTTCACGGCCGCCGTCGTCTTGCCGACGCCGCCTTTGGTGCTGTAGACCGCGATGACCTTCTGCGCCATTCGCGCACCTCCAGATCTCATCGGCCCCTGGTGGGCCTTCCCCCACCGTAGTAACCTCCGGGCGTCGAACGGGTGAACAGTTCGCAAGCAGTCCCTCGACGCGCCCGGTGAGGGGCAACCCTGCCAGACTCGGGTGCCGTGAACCTTCTTGTGAATGTCGTCAACGTGTTCATCGATGACGCCGGCGCGCACGGCAATCCGCTCGGCATCGTCTGGGCGTCGCCTTCCACGCGCAAGCACGAGCAGGAGATCGCCGCCGACCTCGGTTTCAGCGAGACGATCTTCATCGATGCCGTCGCTGCCGGCGCCGCCACGGCGCGGATCTTCACCCCCGCCCAGGAGCTGCCCTTCGCCGGGCACCCGACGGTCGGGCTCGCCGCGTGGCTGCACCGCAGCGGCGACGAAGTCAAGGCCATCAACGTCCCCGCGGGAAGCGTTCGGGTGCGCATCGACGGCGACCTCGTGTACGTGACGGCACTGCCGGAGTGGACTCCCGCCTTCGAACTCGATCAGCTCGCGTCTCCCGAAGAGGTGGAAGCGGTCGATCCGGACGCCTATGGCCTCGGGCTGCACTACGTGTGGGCGTGGCTCGACGAGCCGGCGCGGCGCGCTCGCGCACGGATGTTCGCACCCGAGCTGGGAATCCGCGAAGACGAGGCCACCGGCGCGGCCGCGGTCCGGCTCGCGGCCGAACTCGGGCGCGATGTCGAAATCGTGCAGGGTCAAGGCTCCCTCCTGCACACGCACGTGCGCTACCTCGGTCAGCAGGTGGAGGTGGGTGGGCGGGTGTCGCAGGCGAGGGAGATCGAGCTGCGCTGATCCGCGGCGACGACGGCGTGCTCGCCCCCCGATGATCGGGTTCACCGTCGCGACAGTTACAACGGCGATAATGCGGCGCAAGAGCGACGTCGGTCGGGTGAGGAGCCAGGAGCGTTGAACGATCCAAGAGTTGAGGGACTGCGGGAGTACATCGAGCACCTGCGCCAGCTGGGGTATTCGGTGCGGGACGGGCATACGCCCGACCCAGACCTGATCGATCCGCACGGCAACCCGGTCTTCACGTGGCAGGAGGGGTACCCCTACGCGGAGCGGATGGATCGCGACGAGTACGAGCATGAGAAGTACCGGCTGCAGATCGAGCTGCTGAAGTTCCAGTACTGGCTGGAGGACAACGGCCGGCGCGCGATCATCCTTTTCGAAGGGCGGGATGCCGCGGGCAAGGGCGGCACGATCAAGCGGTTCACGGAGCACCTCAACCCGCGCACGGCGCGGGTCGTCGCCCTCAGCAAGCCCACGGAGCGCGAAAGCGGGCAGTGGTACTTCCAGCGCTACGTCGAGCATCTTCCGACCGCGGGCGAGATCGTCATGTTCGACCGGTCCTGGTACAACCGCGCCGGGGTGGAGCGCGTGATGGGGTTCTGCTCCGACGCGGAGTACGAGGACTTCATGGTTCAGGCGCCGCAATTCGAGAGGATGCTCGTGGATTCCGGCATCCATGTCACGAAGCTCTGGTTCTCTGTCTCGCGAACGGAGCAGCGCACTCGTTTCGCGATCCGCCAGCTCGACCCGGTGCGCCGGTGGAAGCTCTCCCCGATGGATCTGGCCTCGCTCGATCGGTGGGAGGACTACACGGTCGCCAAGGAGGAGATGTTCCGGCGCACCGACAAGAAGCACGCGGCGTGGACGATCGTGCGATCGAACGACAAGAAGCGCGCCCGCCTCAACGCGATGCGCTTCTTCCTCGGCCAGTTCGACTACGAGGGGCGTGACGATGCGGTCGTGGGCAGGCCCGACCCATCGCTGGTGATGCGCGGCAAGCAGGAGACCGCCGACGAGTGAGCGGGGCCGCTCAGCCGAGTGAGGCGAGCTCGTCCTGAGCGGTCGCGACCTGCTCGTCCGTGAGGGGCACGACGTGCGCCCGCTCGGCGACCTCGAGCACGTTCTCGACGTAGAAGTCCACGAACGCCTTCACCTGGGGCTTCTCGGCGTACGACGCGTCGTTGACGTAGATGAAGAGAGGGCGGCTGAGCGGCGTGTAGCTGCCGTCCTGCACCGACTCGGTGCTCGGGGAGACGCCGTCGACGGATGCCGCGATGACGACGCCCCTGCTGTCCTCGACGTAGCTCAGCCCGAGGAAGCCGAGGCCTCCGACATTCTCTGCGACACCCTCGATCGTCTTGTTGTCGTCTTCGGACGCGCTGTAGTCCGCGCGGATCGCGCCCTCTTCGCCGTTGATTGCGTTGGAGAAGTAATCGAACGTTCCCGAGTCGCTGCCCGCACCGAAGAGCACGAGGGGTTCGTCGGGGAAGTCTGGATCGACCTGGTTCCAGTTCGTGATCGCGCCTTCGGATTCGGGAGCCCAGATGGTCGCGAGCTGCTCGAGTGTGAGGTCGGTCGCCCAGTCGTTCTCCGGGTTGAGAATGACAGAAAGGCCGTCGTTGGCGACGACGATCTCGGTGAACTCGACGCCTGCCTCCTCGCACGCGGCGATCTCGTCGTCGGAGATCGGGCGGGACGCGTTCGAGATGTCGATCTCGCCGTTGCAGAATGCCCGGAATCCTGCGGTCGTACCCGTCGGTGTGACCACGACATCGACGCCCGGCTCCGGCCCTTCGAAGAGGTGGGCGGCGGCGTTGGTGAGCGGCTCGACGGTCGAGGATCCGTCGGTGACGACCGTGCCGCCGAGTCCTCCGCTCGCCCCGTCGCCTGCTGACTGGCCGCCGCATGCGCTGAGCAGTAGTGCGGCCGCCAGCAGCGACGCCGCTGCTGCTGCCGATGCCTGGAGGTGTTTCATGGTCACGGTGTTTCCTTTCGCTCGACGGAATCCCGTCGGCCGATGGGCGCGCGACGGCCGACGCTTATATAGATACTCGTCTATTGGACGGTCGATCGAAAGCG
>NZ_DATMIO010000104.1:0-12367 GCF_035554235.1 Microbacterium sp.
TGCCGAGCCGGTCGAAGCAACCGACCTCGAGCCCGACATCGAAGACGAGCTCACCGTCGACGACATCCTGAATGCGATGCAGAACGACGACGCCACCCTGGCGGAAGCCGACGACCAGGAGCACGCGGACCTGCTCATCGACCTCAAGCGCGTCACCGCGGAGTACGCGAACTATCGTCGCCGCACCGAGGATCTGCGCCAGCTCGAGATCGATCGGGCGCAGGGGCGGGTCGCCTCCGGCATCCTTCCCGTGCTCGATGATCTCGACCGCGCCGAGAAGCACGGCGACCTCCTCGAGGGCACCCCCTTCGCCGCGATCGCCGACAAGCTGCGCGTCTTCGCGGAGCGCCTCGGCATCACCTCGTACGGCGAGGCGGGCGAGGTCTTCGATCCGCAGCGCCACGAGGCGATCTTCCAGCAGCCGATGCCCGGCACGGTCGAGCCGACGGTGCTCGAGGTCGTCGAGGTCGGCTACCGCCTGGGCGACGTGGAACTGCGACCCGCCAAGGTGGTCGTCGCGGCGCCGGTCGACCCTTCGACGGGCTCAGGGACCGGTTAGACGGACATGGCCAATCAGGACTGGTTCGACAAGGACTTCTACAAGATCCTCGGGGTCTCGAAGGACGTCAGCGCGGCCGATCTCAAGAAGGCATACCGCAAGCTCGCCCGCACGCACCACCCCGACTCCAATCAGGGCGCCGCGAACGCCGAGGCGAAGTTCAAGGAGATCAGCGAGGCCTACGCGGTGCTCAGCGACCCCGAGCAGCGCGAGGAGTACGACCAGATCCGCGCGATGGGCTCGGGCGCCCGCTTCACCGCGGGCGGCCAGCCCGGCGGGTTCGAAGACGTCTTCAGCATGTTCGGCCAGGGCCGTGGCCGCGGCCAGTCGGCCGAGGACTTCGACGACATCTTCAGCATGTTCAACCAGCAGCAGGGCGGCGGGTTCGGCACCGGGCGGTTCGGCCAGACGTCCGGGGGATTCCGCGGCTATGGCGGCCCCCAGCGCGGGTCGGATGTCACCGCACGCACCACGATCGACTTCGTCACCGCGACCAAGGGCGAGACCATCACGCTGCAGGGCGAGGATGGGAAGCCGTTCAAGGTCAAGATCCCCGCGGGGGTCTCCGACGGTCAGAAGGTGCGCCTGCGCGGCCGCGGACGCCCGTCGCCCGACGGCGGCGAGAACGGCGACATCGTCGTACAGGTGGCCGTGCGCAAGCACCCGGTGTTCGAACGCGACGGGCTCAACCTGCGGGTCACCGTGCCGGTCACCTTCACCGAGGCGGCGCTCGGGGCGACGATCGAGGTTCCGACCCTCGGCGGCGATCCCGTCAAGCTCCGGGTCGCGCCCGGCACCCCGTCGGGCCGCGTGCTGCGCGTGAAGGGCCGCGGGGTGCAGACCGCGAAGGGCACGGGCGACCTGCTCGCCGTGGTGCAGGTGGCGGTCCCCGCGCACCTGGACGATGCGGCGCGCGAGGCGCTCGAGCGCTTCCACGAACTGGAGTCCAAGGAGAACCCGCGGGCCGACATGATGGCGAAGGCGCGCGGCTGAGAGCGACCGCGCGGAGGGAGCGACCATGAACGATGAGCGGCACGTCACCGAGGACTCGCCCCTCTTCGCGATCGCCGTCGCGGCCGAGATCGCGGGGATGCATCCCCAGACGCTCCGGCAGTACGACCGGCTCGGCCTCGTCGTGCCCGGTCGCACCCAGGGCGGTTCGCGCCGGTACTCGATGCGGCACGTCGAGCAGCTGCGGGAGGTGGCCCGCCTCTCCGCCGAGGGGATGAGCCTGCCGGCGATCTCGCGCATCATCGAACTCGAGAACCGCGTGCGTGAACTCCACCTGCGCGTCCGCGACCTCGAGGAGCGCATGCGCTCCGAGCTCGACCGCCGCCCCGGCGCCCGCGTCTTCGCCGCGGGGCAGGCGGGTTCTGTCGTGTCGCTGCGGCACGGCACCCGCGTCCGCCGCGCCACCGAGGTGGTGCTGTGGCGCCCCGGCCGCGCGCTCCGGGCGGTCGAAGAGCAGCCGGATGCCGCGGCCGAGGGCACCGACGAGCGGGAGCCCGGCGCGCGGTAGATCCGGCACCCGACGCGCGACATCCACCGGGGGTCACTTCCCGCGCCCGCGCGCGTGTGGTTCAGTTAGCCATGTCTTCAGCCGACGTCGCGGCCCCGCCCTTCAACAGGCGCCTCGCGTTCCTGCTCGCCATGGCCATGTTCGTCCTCGTGGTCGACACGTCGCTCATGAACGTGTCGATCTCCGCGGTCGTCGCCGATATCGACACGACCGCCAGCGCGGTGCAGGGCGCGATCGCTCTGGAGGCCCTCGTCTCCGCCGCGTTCATCCTCATCGGCGGCAAGATGGGCGACCTGATCGGCCGTAGGCGCGCCTATGTCCTGGGACTGCTGGGCTATGCGGTCGGCGCGATCGCGATGACGCTCACCCAGCACATCTGGTCGATCATCCTCTTCTGGGCGGTCATCGGCGGCATCGGCGCCTCGCTCCTGCTGCCGGCGATGCAGTCGCTCATCCACGGCAACTTCGAGGGCGCTCAGCAGAAGCAGGTGTACGCCCTCGTCGGCGCGTCGGCCGCCATCGCCGCCGCCGTGGGACCCCTGCTCGGCGGGTTCATCACGACCTTCCTGTCGTGGCGCGTCGGGTTCCTGCTCGAGGCCGTGATCATCGCCGTCGTGCTGGCGGGGATCAAGCTCGTGAAAGACGTCGAGTACACCGGCTCGCGAGAGGTCGACTGGGGTGGCGCCGCGCTCTCGGTGGTCGGCATGGGCGGCATCGTCACCGGCATCCTCGTGTGGCAGGAGGGCGGGCAGTACGTCGGTCTGCTGATCGGCGCGGGCGCGCTCGCGCTCGTCGGCTTCGCCTGGTGGCTGCGCCGGCAGAAGCGACGCGCGAAGGCGACCCTGATCGACCCGGACCTCTTCCGATCCAAGGTCTTCCAGTCGGGCGTCACGGGGCAGCTGCTTCAGCAGGTCGCGCTCGGCGGATCGATGATCGTGATCCCCCTCTATCTGCAGATGGTGCTCGAGTACAACGCGCTGTGGGCGGGAATCTCGATCGCGCCGCTGTCGCTCAGCATGTTCGCGGTCGCGCTGTGGGCGGGCCGTCATGCGAAGGGCCGCCCGGCGAACATCGTCCTGCTCGGCTTCACCCTGCTCGTGGTGGGCCTCGGCGCGATCGTGCCGATCGTGCCGCGCGCGGACTCGGGGTGGTGGCTCGCTATCCCTCTCATCGTCGCGGGCGGGGGGCTGGGGCTGCTCGTCTCGCAGCTGAACAACTACACGCTCTCGCCGATCTCCAACGAGCGGGTGAGCGAGGCCGCCGGCGTCAACTCGGCCGCAGGCTCATTCGGCCTGTCGTTCGGACTCGCGTTCGCGGGCGCGATCATGCTTGCCACGCTGGCGTTCACTTTCACCGCTCAGGCGCAGGCGAGCACGGTGCTGCCGCCCGAAGACCAGGAACGGGTCGCGGTGGCGCTGGAGGAGGACGCGCAGCTGATGTCGACGACGCAACTCGAGGAGCTCATCTCGGGCGAGCCGGAGGAGATCCAGGAAGAGGTCATCGCGATCAACGAACGGTCTCGCCCGATCGCGCTCCAGGTCGCGCTGCTGATCCCGATCCTCGCCGGCGTCGCCGGCATCCTGAACGCCCTCCGGATGCGGCGCCTCCCCGACCCGGCACCGTCCGCGGCCGGCGAGAGCGTGCTCGGCGGCTAGCGCCGTCAGGGCATCGGCCTCAGTCGGCGGGGGAGGGCGGAGGGGTGCCGAGCGAGCGCACGGCATCCCAGAACTCGCCCGGGATCCGGGCATCGAGCAATCCATCGAGCGCCTGCAGCCGCTCGATGCTCGACACGCCCACCACCACGGTGTGCACGCGGGGGTCGCCGATCGCGAACTGCAGTGCCGCCGCGGCGAGGTCGACCCCGGAGTCCGCGGCCGCCCCGCGCAACCGCTCCAGGTAGGCGAGGAACTCGGGGGACGGCTCCGTGTAGGCGTACTTCACGCCGCGCGTGGCCGATCCGGCCAGGATGCCGCCGCCGAAGGGCGCGGCGTTGAACACGGCCATGCCCCGCTCGGTGGCGTCGGTGAAGACCTGATCGGCCGTGCGGTCGACGAGCGTGAAGCGATTGTGGATGAGCACGGCATCGAACGCGTCGGTGCGGACGTACGCCTCCATCAGCGCGCGGGTTCCCGCCGCGATCCCGATCGCCCCGACGGCCCCCTCCTCGCGCAGCCGTGCGAGCGCCTCCACCGGCCCTCCCGGGGCCATCGCCTCGGCGACCGTGAGGCCATAGGGATCGTGGAAGTGCAGCAGGGGGAGGGTGTCGAGCCCCAGCCGCTGCTTCGTCTCGTCGAACGATCGCAGCACCCGGTCGGCGTCGAAGACGCCCGTCTCGGGGTCGGGATCCACCTTCGAGAAGATTCGGCGATCGTAGGGCAGGCCGCCGAGCCGGGCGATCGCTTCGCCGAGCAGGCGCTCGCTGTTGCCGTGGGCGTAGTTGTTGGACGTGTCGATCTGGTGGAAACGGCCCGACAGCAGCGCGTCCGCGAGGGCATCGCCGATCTCGGGGCGCTTGCCGAGCGGGGAGGCTCC
Source organism: Microbacterium sp. (assembly GCF_035554235.1). Taxonomy (GTDB): domain Bacteria; phylum Actinomycetota; class Actinomycetes; order Actinomycetales; family Microbacteriaceae; genus Microbacterium. The sequence continues at coordinate 4,611 of NZ_DATMIO010000104.1, forward strand.
CATCGTGAGGGGCTCGAGGCTTGCGGCGAGGAGGCGTCCGGGGCTCTGCGTCATTCTTCGAGGCTATCCGGGATGATCCGTCACGGGTCGAGCCGAAGGACGTTCGCCGATTCGCCGACGGTCAGGTCATCGACGACGCGGATGCCCCGGGCCAGCTCGTCGAGCGGCCCGATGACGGTTCCGAACCTCTCCCGGTCGCTGCACACGGCGGTGACGCTGACGAAGTGCGAGCCGAGATCCCACGTGTAGGTCGCGAACGGCGGGGTGCGACCATCGGAGGGCAGGGGTACGACGAGCTTCTCTCCGTTGCCGAGGTACGTGCCGCGGAAGGTCTCGGTGTCGTCGTACTCCATCGGCATCGTGGCGCGTGCGGCGCGCACCTGCGAGGTCGCCTGCTGCACCTGCGCCATGACGACCAGCAGCTCAGGGTCGGCCTTCCACACCCAGACGAGCACGCGGCCGTTCGCGCGGCGCATGAGGAATGGGACGGCCTGGCTCATCGCCCATGCGGTGAAGCCGCTCCCGGGCCTCGCGGGCGCGCCGGCGGCTCCCGTCGCCTGGGCGAGCAGCATCCCGATCGCGGCCTTGCGGTGCCGGCGGCCCTTGAAGCCGAGCGAATCCGTGACCGCCACCCACCGGGTGGGCTCGGCGTCGGCCTGCAGTCTGGGCATGGATCCAGCCTACGAGTCGCCGCAGCCCTTCCGGGGTGCGAAGTCAACCGCGGGTACAGTGGAAGAGCCGACCGCACGCTCCGTGTCCATCACGGCGCCCTGTGCCCGCCGCACCGCCGCAGAGATAAGGCCACCGAAACTTCGTGACTCCCCCCGCGACGACCGATCACCCTCGACCCCCCGAGGCAGGCGAGCGACCCCTGACGGTCGTCATCGGGGCCGACACGTTCGCCCCGCACGTGAACGGCGCCGCCCGCTTCGGCGAGCGCCTCGCCGCCGGCCTCGTCGCGCGCGGCCATGAGGTGCACGTGATGGCCCCGAGCGACACCCACCGCAAGCACGGCGTGTTCACCGAGGTCATCGAGGAGCAGCCGATGACCGTGCATCGGCTCCCGTCGTGGCGCTGGTATCCCCATGACTGGCTCACGTTCGTGTTGCCGTGGATGTCGAAGCACCACGCCCGCCGCGTGCTCGACACCGTCAAGCCCGATGTCGTGCACATCCAGTCGCACATCGTGATCGGGCGCGGCCTCGCCCGCGAGGCGCGCAAGCGCGGCATCCCGATCATCGCCACGAATCACGTGATGGCCGAGAACGTCGTCGACTTCACGACGCTCCCGCATGCCCTCAACGACGTCATGGTGAAGCTCGCGTGGGCCGACGCGAAGCGGACGTTCGAGATGACCCGCGCGGTGACGACCCCGACCCGCAAGGCGGCGGACTTCCTCGAAGCGACGATCGACATCACGGGCGTCATTCCCGTCAGCTGCGGCATCGAAGCGTCGAACTACACCCCCGATCTCACGCCGCGCGAGAGCAACCGCATCGTGTTCGTCGGTCGCCTCACGACCGAGAAGCACATCGATGTGCTGCTGAAGGCGGTCAAGAAGCTGGATGCCTCGCTCGAGGCCACACTCGACATCGTGGGCGACGGCGACCAGCGGCGCGCACTCGAGAACCTCTCCCACGAACTCGGCCTGGACGCGCGCGTCACGTTCCACGGCCGCACGGCGGAGGCCGAGCTGCGGTCGCTCCTGACGAGGGCGAGCGTCTTCGCGATCGCGTCGATCGCCGAGCTGCAATCGATCGCGACCATGGAGGCGATGGCGTCGGGGCTTCCGATCGTCGCCGCGAACGCCGTCGCCCTGCCCCACCTCGTGCACGACGGCGAGAACGGCTACCTGTTCGAGCCCGGCAACGTCGACGAGCTCGCCGCGCGGCTCACCGATGTGCTGACAGCGTCGCCCGAAGAGCGGCTGCGCATGCAGAAGGCGTCGCTCAAGGGCGTCGAGATCCACGACATCACTCGCACCCTCGAGACGTTCGAGGCGCTCTATCGCGGCGAGTCGCTGCCCGAGTAGGCGCCCGTGCATATCGTCATGTTCGGCGACCAGCACGTCGAGACGCTCGGCGGTGCGCAGGTCTCCATGCGCCTGCAGCGCGACTTCCTCGAGCGCGCCGGCCACACGGTCACGATCGTGGCGCCGCGCATGCAGGTCGCGGATCGGCCCAGCGGGAACGGGGACCCGGTCTACGTGGACACGCCCTCGATCCCGATCACGCCGGATCGCGAGTACTCCCTCTCCTGGCCCGGCACGCGCACCGACCGGTTCGTCGACGCCGCCCTCGAGGCGCGCCCGCCCGTCGACGTCGTGCACGTGCAGGCGGACTTCTGGGGCGCCTTCACGGGACACCGCTTCGCGCGCCGTCATGGATTGCCGACCGTGCACACGATGCACAACCGGGTGGATGTCGGGATCGCGGCGACCGCGCCGTTCCCGGGGCTCGTGCTGCGGGCGCTCAACGGCTGGCGCCGACGGGCGCTGCCGCTCAGCGAGGCCCGCCCGCTCGGGCACGACGGCTGGGCCTATCTCCAAGGGCTCGCGGCCTTCGCCGACGCCGTCACGGCCCCCTCGTCGCATTTCGCTTCGCGGCTGGAGGCGCACGGCGTGTTTCCGCACGTCGACGTGATCTGGAACGGCATCGACGACGACGTGCTCGATGCGGCGCTCGCCGCCGACACGGCGGTGCGGGCGCCGGGACGGCCACGGTTCGTGTGGCTCGGGCGGATGAGCCCCGAGAAGCGGCTGCTCCCGTTCCTGGAGGCCGTGGCCGAGTCGCGCATCCGCGCGGATGTCGAGGTGATCGGCGGCGGGGGTCAGGAAGGCGCGGCGAGGAGGCTCGTCGAGCGACTGCGGCCCGAGGCATCCATCGACTTCACCGGTCGGCTGCCGTATGCAGAGACCCTGCGGCGCATCGCCGCTGCCGACGCGGTCGTGCAGACATCGATCGGCTTCGAGACCCAGGGCATGACCGTGTTCGAGGCGGCGTCGCTCGGTACGCCGGCCATCGTCTGCGACCCCGACATCGGACAGGAGCTCGGCTCCGGGTACTGGCCGGTCGGCGACGACATCATTCCGGATGCCACGACCCACGCGCTCGCGCACACGCTGCGCCGGGCCGTCGCGGAGATCGCGGCCGGAACCGGCCCGAGGCCGGACCCCGCGATCGCGGAGCGCTTCCGCCAGTCCTCCCGCACGGCCGCGATGGTGGAGATCTACCGGCGGGTCAGCGGGGCATAACTCCTGCATTTCGGGCCCGGCCCGCGGCGGGTCGGCCGTGGTGGCGGCCTTCATCGCGGGCAGCGAGGCCGAAATGCAGGAGTTATGCGCGCTGGATGCTCCCTAGCCCGCGGCGGGTCAGGATCGGCGTGTGCGATCGAACGGCAGCTGCCGGTACCCGTCGCTGCGGAGCGAGACGAGCGACGCGACGAATCCAGCGACGGCGAGGGCTGAGACGAGGATGAGGATGAACATGGCAGAAACGCTACGCTTGACGCGATACCGCCACGAGTGGCAGGATGGACACACAGCGTAGAAAAACTGCCACGCTTCGGGAAGGCTCGGCGTTGGCAGCTCACGACCGCGAGACCGCGCAGGAGGAACGATGAAGACCGTCGCCGTTATCGTGCAGGAGGGGTTCGCGCCGTTCGAATTCGGGGTCGCGTGCGAGGCCTTCGGGCTCGACCGCTCGGACGACGGCATCCCGAACTTCGACTTCCGCATCGTGACCCCCGAGCCGGGCGCCATCCCTTCGAAGCTGGGGTTCTCGATCAATGTCGAGAACGATCTGTCGTTCGCGTACGAGGCCGATCTCGTGGTCGTGTCGCCGACGCCGAAGGAGTACTGGCCGCGCATCGACGAGCGGGTGATGGATGTCGTGCGCCACGCCGCCGCGCGCGGCGCATGGCTGCTGAGCGTCTGCAGCGGGTCGTTCGTGCTCGCCGCCGCCGGTGTGCTCGACGGCCGCCGCGCCACCACGCACTGGATGTACGCCGACAAGATGGCGCAGATGTATCCGCAGATCGACGTCGACCCCGACGTCCTCTACGTGCAGGACGGGCGCATCATCACCAGCGCGGGAACGGCGGCCGGCCTCGACGCGTGCCTGCACCTGCTGCGCCAGGAGCTCGGCGCCGAGATGACGAACACGATCGCCCGGCGCATGGTGGTGCCTCCGCAGCGCGACGGCGGGCAGGCGCAGTTCATCGCGCACCCGCTGCCCCAGGTGGCGAGCATGTCGCTCGCTCCGGTCACCGACTGGATGCTCTCGAACCTCCGCGAAGAGCTGACCGTCGATGACCTCGCGGCACGCGCCCACATGTCGCCCCGCACCTTCGCTCGCCGGTTCAAGGCCGACCACGGCACGACCCCCGCGGCGTGGCTGAACCGCCAGCGGATCATCCACGCGCAACGGCTGCTCGAAGAGACGCACCTCGGCCTCGACCGCATCGCCTACGAGTGCGGCTTCGGGTCGGCTGCCGTGCTGCGCCAGAACTTCACGCGCACCCTGGGCACGACGCCGACCGCGTACCGTGCGACCTTCTGCTGCCGGCTCGATGAGTACGACTCGACGCCCGAGCCGGAGCTCGCGAGCTCGATGGCCTGAGTCAGCCGAGATCGTCGGCGAGGCGGATCGCGCGCGCGAGCACCTCGAGCAGGGGATCGAGCGCCTCGGCGACCGCAAGGTGGGCCGTGCCCGTGCGCATGACGATGTCGCGTCCCCGCGTGCGCCAGACCCAGTGCGTGCCGCGAACGACGGCGTCGTGCTCGTTCGTCACGTAGCGGGTGGCCTTCACGCCCTCGCCGAGGTTTTCGGAGGCGAAGGGCACGACATCCGCGGGGCGGATCGCGGGTGATGGATGGACCGGAGCGACGATGCGAGGTCTCGGAGCTGCTCCGTGTCGACGATCAGTGTGCCCATGCGTCAACTTTAGGCGGGCCGAGCCCGGCGCGACGATGGGGACAATTGCCCATCGCCGCGATGCCTACGGCGCCCGGCGAGCGGGGTCTTCCGGTCGCGTGTCCAGCGCGTCGAGGAGTTCTGCGGCGGGATCGGGGCGGCGGCCCTCGAGGAGCGCCGCCAGGAGGTGTCGCGGCTCGGCCTTTCGGACGTTCTCAGCGCGGGCCATCGCCACGGCACGCGCGATCACACCGCGAAGTCCCGATGTGGGTGGCCCGCTTCCGGCGCGTCGGGGCGAGACCTGCGCGGGCTTCGTGCCGAGTTCGATCCCGATGGCCGCCAGCGCGAGACGGTCGAGGCGCTGGGCGGCGACGCGCGCTTGCTCCACATCTGTGCCGAGGGTGCGGGCGACCGCCGGATCATGGAGGAGCCCAAGTAAGAGGTGATCGGTTCCGATTCGGCGGTCTCCTCGCCTCGTCGCCTCCTCGGCCGCACGTACCAGCACCGCCGTCGCAGCGGGGGTGATCGGTCCGGACACGTCGTCCTACTTCCTGTACTTGGCGTGGATGGACTGCCGGGACACACCGAGCGCATCTCCGATCTGCTCCCACGACCAGCCCTGATCCCTGGCCGCACGCACCTGCTCCGCCTCGACCTGCTCGGCCAACCGGCGGAGGGCGCCTACCGCGCGCAACCCGACAGCAGGATCGGTCGACTGCAGCCGGGAGACCACGTCACTGCTCTCCATGTCGTCAGTCTGGCTTGACAACCTCGCCGTGTCAAGCCAGACTGACGAGCGGCGTCAGGCCAGACTGACGAATCGATTCAGACCGACGATTCGAGTCAGACCGCCGATTCAGGAGGGGAAGAGATGAACGATGGCGAGTTCGCCATCCGGGTGGACGATCTGCGGATGCGGTACGCGGCCCGCGATGTGCTCACCGGGGTGACCTTCGACGTACCGAGGGGCGAGGTGCTGGTTCTGCTGGGCCCGAATGGAGCGGGAAAGACGACGACGATCGAGATACTCGAGGGGTTCCGGATGCGCTCCTCGGGCCGCGTTTCGGTCCTGGGCGTCGATCCGGCGCGCGGCGATGAGCAATGGCGGGCCAGGCTCGGCATCGTCATGCAGTCCTGGCGAGATCACGCGAAATGGCGAGTGGGTGAATTCCTCGCCTACCAGGGGTCGTACTACGCTCCCTTCGCAACGGCGTCGGCGCCTCGACCCTGGCCGGTCGCGGATCTTCTGGACGCCGTCGGGTTGACCGATCAGGCGAAGACCCCGATCGGGCGGCTGTCGGGCGGGCAGCGCCGCCGCCTCGATGTCGCCGTGGGACTGGTCGGACGCCCGGAGCTCGTGCTCCTGGACGAGCCGACGACGGGGTTCGACCCGGAGGCACGCGCGGAATTCCATGCGATCATCCACGCGGTAACGACCCGGTTCCACACGACAGTCCTGCTCACGACGCACGATCTCGACGAGGCCGAGAAGCTCGCCAGCCGCGTAGCGGTCCTGGCCCGGGGTGAGATCATCGCCGACGGCACTCCGTTGCAGCTCGCGCGCCAGATCGCCGGTGAAGACGAGGTGCGCTGGAGCGAGGACGGCATCCCGCACACACGATCGGTCGCCGACTCCACGGCGTTCGTTCGAGAACTCTTTCGCCGGCACGGCGACGCCATCAGCGCGCTGGAGGTCCGCCGCTCCTCGTTGGAGCAGACGTACCTCGCCCTCGTCCGGGAGGCAGAGGCATCGCGCACCGACGAGATCGAGAGGACTGCAGCATGACCACCACCGCCGTTCGGTCCGGCTTCCGGGCCGGCCTCATCGAATTGCGTCAAGGATTCACGGGCACTGCCCTCATCGGTCAGCTCTTCTGGCCCGTGGTCACGCTGGTGGCCATCTGGTTTCTGCGCGATCTGCCGTTCTCGGGTGTCCGTCTCGGTCCCCTGATCCTGCCGAGCACGGTGGGAATGTTCGTCGCCCTCGGCATGCTGCTGACCGTGCAGCAGCTGGCGGCCGACCGCGAAGACGGTTCCCTCCTGCGCGCGAAGGCGACACCGCACGGGATCCGCGGCTACCTCGTCGGCAAGTTCGTCAACGTGTCCGCGACCGTTGTCGCGTACCTCCTCATTCTGCTCGTCCCGGGCGCGTTGCTCATCGGCGGGCTCTCGATCGATGCCGCAGGAGTGCTCACCCTTGCCTGGGTGCTGGCGCTCGGATTCATCGCCACCCAGGCGCTCGGCGCGGTGCTGGGCGCCTCCGTGGAGAATTCCCGCGGCGCCGGTGTGCTGTCCGTGCCCGTGATCGTGCTCATCGCGATATCCGGCATCTTCTATCCGATCACCGCGCTCCCGGAGTGGCTTCAGGTCGTCGGGCAGATCTTTCCTGTCTACTGGCTCGGGCTCGGCGTGCGCTCCGCGCTCCTGCCCGAACACGCGGCCGCGCTCGAGATCGACCAGTCCTGGCGCCACCTCGAAACAGCGGCGGTGCTCGGGGCGTGGGCCGTCGCCGGGCTGATCGTCGCCCCCATCGTGCTCAGACGCATGGCTCGACGAGAATCCGGGTCACGCGTGGCGCGACGACGAGAGAGCCTTCAGCAACGAGTCGGGTGACAGGGCACGTCGCCGCGGCGGAGTTTCGATAGCGTGTGAGCGTGCGTGCAGCACTCCGGAAGCTGTTGTCCCGCAAGACGCTCGGCAAGGATGCCGCGGCGGGGCTCGTCCTCGGCATCGAGGCGGTGCCCGACGGGCTGGCCGCGGGACTGCTCGCCGGCATCAACCCGCTCGCGGGGCTCTACGCGTACCTGTTCGGAATGGTGGGCGCCACGTTCTTCACGAGCAGCA
>NZ_DATMIO010000105.1:0-13564 GCF_035554235.1 Microbacterium sp.
GCTCGAGCCCGACGTATGCGACGTCATCGAAGCCCTCCCGTCCGCCGGCGCCGAGGCGGTCGCGATCGTACCGCTCGGTTTCGTGTCGGACCACATGGAAGTGCTGTGGGATCTCGACACCGAAGCGATGGATGCCGCGGCGGAGGCGGGCCTTCAGGCCGTGCGGACGCCCACCCCCGGCATCGATCCCGTCTACGTCTCCGGACTCGTGGACCTCATCGAGGAGCGCCTGCGGGGAACGCCTGCCACGGCCCGCCCGCACGAGACGTCGCTGGGGCCATGGTTCGACGTCTGCCGACCCGGCTGCTGCGAGAACATCCGAGCGGGTTTCAAGCCCGCCGCGTCCGGTCTCGCTCCCTAGGATTGTGATCATGCGCATCCACATCGCGACCGATCACGCCGGCCTCGAATTCTCCACCCAGCTGCAGCACCACTTGAGCGACCAGGGCCACGAGGTCATCGACCACGGTCCCCTCGCGTACGAGCCGCTGGATGACTACCCGAGCTTCTGCATCCGCGCGGCGCAGGCCGTCGCGCGCGACCAGGCCGCCGGCATCGACGCCCTGGGCGTCGTCTTCGGCGGTTCGGGCAACGGGGAGCAGATCGCGGCGAACAAGGTGCGTGGCGTCCGCGCCGCCCTCGTGTGGAGCATCGCCACGGCCGAACTGGCCCGCGAGCACAACGACGCGAACGTGATCGCGATCGGTGCGCGCCAGCACACCTTCGAGGAGGCCGCGTCCTTCATCGACCGCTTCGTCGAGACCCCGTTCTCCCACGACGAGCGGCACGTGCGGCGCATCGCGCAGATCGGTGCGTACGAGATCGACGGCTCCCTCGAGCCCGACCCCCGGGTCACGTGGCCGACGGGCGGGGAATCGGCCGACGCCTTCGACCCCGAGGCAGGCTGATGCCCGAAGGGCATTCCGTTCACCGCATCGCCCGACAGTTCGATCGCAACTACGTCGGCCGCGCGGTGTCGGCGAGCAGCCCGCAGGGGCGGTTCGTCGAGGGAGCCGACGTGATCCACGGGCGCGAGGCGACCTCGGTGCGTGCCGTCGGCAAGCAGATGTTCCTCGAGTTCGACGGCGACGTGTGGCTCCGGGTGCACCTCGGCATGTACGGCGCATGGGATTTCGCCGGCGAGATCCTCGTCGATCCGACGATCGCGTCGGCGAACGGGCGGATGGGTCAGACGAATCAGCGCGGCACCGTGTTCGATGCACCTGAGCTCGATCCCCCTGAGCTCGATCCCGCTGTGCTCGCTGGTCGTGTGTTCGACGGGGCGGGGGAGAACTCGCTGACCTCGATCGGCGCCCCGCGACGCGCGCGTGTGCACGTGCGGATGTCGGAGCAGACGACGGGTCTGGCCGATGACGGGATGCAGTGGCCCCCGCCGGTGGTCGGCCAGGTCCGGCTGCGCCTCATGACCGACATCACCGCGGCCGACCTGCGGGGACCCACCGCATGCCAGCTGCAGACCCCCGACGAGGTGCTCGCGACGATCGCCAAGCTGGGGCCCGACCCGCTCGTCGGCGACGTGGCCGAGGGCGAGGAGCGTTTCGTGCGGGTGGTGCGCCGCAAGCCCACCCCCATCGGCCTGCTGCTCATGGACCAGTCGGTCATCAGCGGCATCGGCAACGTCTACCGCGCCGAGCTGCTCTACCGCGCGCTCCTCGATCCGCACACGCCGGGGCGCGACGTGCCCGAGGAGCTCGTGCGGGCGCTGTGGCTCGATTGGGTGCGCCTGCTCGAGATCGGCGTCGAGACCGGCCAGATGATGACGATGGACGACCTCGATCCCGCGGCCTATCGTGCCGCGATGGCAAGCCGCGACGACCGCCACTGGGTGTATCACCGGGCCGGACTGCCGTGCCGCGTGTGCGGCACCGAGATCGTGCTCGAGGAGATGGGCGCACGCAAGCTGTACTGGTGTCCCTCCTGCCAGCGGTGACGCTGACCGCGTGCCAGCGGTCCCCCCGCGAAATAGGCTGAAGGCATGCGCCAGAACCCGAGCTTCGCCATGACGGATGTCGCGGAGCTGCGTCGCCTGATCGAGGGGAATCCATGGATGACCCTCGTCAGCCAAACCCCCGACGGCCTCGTCGCGTCGCACTACGCCGTGCTGCTCGACGACGACCGCGACGACCTCACGATCGTGGGTCACGTCGGCAAGCCCGACGATATGATCCACGGACTCGGCGAACGCGAACTGCTCGTCATTGTGCAGGGTCCGCACGGGTACATCTCGCCCGGCTGGTACGGCGACGTGCAGAGCGTTCCGACGTGGAACTTCGTCTCGGCGCACCTCAGCGGCGTGCCCGAGATCCTCTCGCCGGAGGAGAACCTGCGGGTGCTCGATCGGCTCGTCGCCCGGTTCGAGGGGAGGATGCCGGAGCCCCGTCTGATGTGGGAGCGCCCGAACGACCCCGCCTTCGTCGAACGCCTCGAGCGCGGGACGGTGGGCTTCCGCCTGACGCCGACGCGCGTTGTCGCAAAGCGCAAGCTCAGCCAGAACAAGGCGCCCGAGGTCGTCGAGACCGTGATCGCAGAGCTGAGCGGTGACGGACCGTACGCGAACCCCGGCCTCGCGGCCGAGATGCGTCGCGCCAGGGGTGCGATGGACGCGGCTGCGATGGACACTGCTGCGATGGACACGGCTGCGATGGACAGCGCCCCGATGGACCGGGCGTGACGGCTCGGGGCGACGTCGTCGGCACGATCCTGAACGCCCGGATCGCCGGCGCGGGTCAGGAGTTGCTGCCGACCGACGGTCCGTTCGATGTCCACCTCGACGGCGGACGCATCGCCGACATCGCGCCCGCGGGGGCGATGCGCGCGCGCGGCGACACGCTCGACGCGGAGGGGTCGTGGCTGATCCCGGGCCTGTGGGACCACCACGTGCACGTCGTGCAGTGGTCGCTCGCCTCCCAGCGGCAGCCGCTCGGCCAGGCCCAGTCGGCCGCGCACGCGGCCCGGATCATGGGCGGGGCCACGGTGCTCGCCGACGGGCGCCGCGTCGGCACAGGATTCCGCGATGCGCTGTGGCTCGACATCCCGTCCCTCGAGCTCCTCGATGCGGCCACCGGCGACATCCCTACCTACCTGATCAACGCCGACGTGCACAGCGTCTGGCTCAACAGCGCGGCGCTGCGCCGTGAAGGCCACGCGATCGACGGCATCGGGATGCTGCGCGAGGCTCAGGCATTCGAGATCTCGCGCCGTCTCAACGCCGTCGACCCGATCGCCGGCGACCGCCTCGTCTCGGCGATGGCGGCGGATGCGGCATCCCGCGGCGTCGTGGGAATCGTCGATCTCGACATGGCGTGGAATGAGGACGCCTGGGCGCGCCGCCTCGCCGGCGGCTTCGACGCGCTGCGCGTCGAGTTCGGCATCTACCCCGAGTTCCTCGACCGGGCGATCGCCGAGGGCCTGCGCACCGGCGACCTCGCGCGCGGCACGACCTCGGAGCTCGCCGCGGTGGGTCCGCTCAAGGTCATCACCGACGGGTCGCTCGGCACGCGAACCGCCGCGTGCTCGCACCCGTACCCCGGCGACCCGCGAAACCATGGACTGCTGAACGTGCCGCCCGAGGCGCTGGTCGAGCTCATGACGAGAGCGACCGGAGCCGGCCTCGGCTGCGCCATCCACGCGATCGGCGACGTCGCCAACTCCCACGCCCTCGACGCGTTCGCCCTCACGGGAGCGACCGGAACGATCGAGCATGCGCAGCTCGTCGCGCACGCCGACATCCCGCGCTTCGCGCGTTTGGGGGTGGGGGCGAGCGTGCAGCCCGAGCACGCCATCGACGACCGTGATCTGACCGATGCGATCTGGGCCGGTCAGACCGCGCTGCCCTACCCGCTTCGCGCCCTCGCCGATTCGGGTGCGGCACTGCTCTTCGGCTCCGACGCACCCGTCTCTCCGCTCGACCCGTGGGCCGCCGTCGCGGCCGCGGTCTTCCGCACGCGGGACGGACGCGAGCCCTGGCGCCCCGACCAGCGCCTCGACCTCGTCACCGCCCTGGCGGCCTCCACACACGGCGGATCTGGGGAGCGCGCAGCGCGCATCGAGCCGGGCCGCGTCGCCGACCTCGCCCTCTGCGAGTCCGATCCGGCGCGGGCCACAGAGCCCGAGCTCCGCGCGATGCGCGTCGCGGCGACGATGCTCGGCGGCCGCCTCACGCACCTGGCCTGAGGGGGGACAACCCCCGCCCTGTTCCGGACGAGTGCCGGATGCCGGTCGGCGGCCGGTCTCGCGAGGCTGTATGCATGCCTGACACTCTGATATCCACGAACAAGAGCCCGATGACCCCCATGACGACTGAGCCGACGCCCGCTGCCCCCGCATCGGCGACGCCCGCTGCCCCCGCGTCGGCGACGCCGCCGGGCACTGTGCCCTCCTACGGCACGCTGTGGAAGAGAACGCCGGGCAGCGCCGTCTACCTTCTCGCGATCTTCGTGGTCGCGATGGTGTCGGTGAGCGTCCTCGCGGCGCTGCTCTGGACGGGGGTCGGGCTTCTGGTCCTCGTCATCGGCCTGCCCATCGTCGTCGGCACTCTGCTCGTCGCGCGCGGTTTCGGCGTCGCCGACCGTTACCTTCTGCGGCTGACCGGACGAGAACCCGTGCAGGAACCCGCGTGGAACCGCGACCGCGAAGACGCGCCGGGTTTCTGGATGACTCTCACGCTGCCCCTCCGCAACGGCCACTACTGGCTCTACCTCGTGCACGGCATGATCGTGAGTCCTATCGTCAGCACGATCACGTTCGCCATCACCGTCGCGTGGCTCAGCGTCAGCCTCGGCGGGCTGACCTACTGGTTCTGGGGCATGTTCATCCCGAACGGCGACAACGGAGCGGCGCTGTGGGGCGACAACGTCGCCGAGGCCCTCCCGTGGGTGTTCGGTGGGCTTCCGCCGGAGGGCGTGGAGATCGTGCTCTACCTGATCGCGGGCATCGTCTGCGCCGTGACGCTGCCGTGGGTCCTCAACGGGCTGGCCTGGGTGCACCATTCCCTGGCCAAGGGGATGCTCGGCCCCTGGCGCTCGGATGCGCTCGTCCAGGAGGTGCGGGCCGAGGCCGCCGCTCGCGGTGCGGCCGTGCACGCCGAAGGTGTCTCCCTGCGCCGCCTCGAGCGCGACATCCATGACGGCCCCCAGCAGCGACTCGTGCGCCTGCAGCTGGATCTCGCCGCCCTCGAGCGCCGCGCCGAAGCCGGCGATACCGACTCCGCCGCGCGGCTCGCGCAGGAGGCCCGCGGCCAGGCGAAAGCCGCCCTCGACGAGTTGCGCGCCCTCTCCAGCGGGGTCGCTCCGCCGCTCCTCCAGGATCGGGGTCTGGCCGCCGCGCTGTCGGCCCTCGCGGCCGAGAACGCCCTCCCGGTGACTGCGGAAGTCGACCCTGGCGTCGATTCCGCGGTGGGACCGGAGGTGGCGCGCAACGTGTACTTCATCGTCGCCGAGCTCCTCACGAACGCCGTCAAGCACTCCGGTGCGAGCGGGATCGCCCTCAGGGCGGCCATCCGGCCGGGGTCGCCGTCGACACCGGCGATGCTCGATGTCTGGGTGGTCGACAACGGCACCGGCGGAGCGCACATGAGCGCGGGCCATGGACTCGAGGGCCTTCGCGACCGCGTGCACGGACTTCGCGGCGTGCTCGTCGTCGAGAGCCCGCTGGGCGGCCCGACGACCGTCGGAGCCCACATCCCGCTGGTTCCGGCGGGGGCGGCGTGAGGGGCTCGAGCGGCGCCTACTCTGGGGGAATGACTGCGCCCGGCCATCCCCTGCGGGTCGTCCTCGTCGAAGACTCGCTGCTGCTCCGCGAGGGGCTGGTTCGCCTCTTCGACGAGGCAGGTTATGTGACGGCCGGCGCGTTCGGTGACGCCGACGACATCGTCGCCCGCGTCCAGGGGGTGATGGCGGATGTCGCGATCCTCGACGTGCGCCTCCCGCCCGACTTCCGCGACGAGGGCATCCGCGCGGCGCTGCGCCTGCGCGCCCAGCTGCCCGCCGTCGGCATCCTGGTTCTCAGCCAGTACGTGGAGGGCGTCTACGCGCGGGAGCTCCTCGCCGGAGGAGACGGCGGCATCGGCTACCTCCTGAAGGATCGGGTCACCTCCCTCGACGAGTTCACGGATGCGGTGCGCCGGGTGCACGAGGGTGGCACGGTTCTCGATCCGCTCGTCGTCAAGCAGCTCATCGCCGCGCGCCCGGATCCGGTCGCCGCCCTCACGCCCCGCGAGCGCGACGTGCTCGAGCTCATGGCCGAGGGCCGCAGCAACGGCACGATCGCCGCACGCCTGTTCATCGGGGTCGGTGCGGTGGAGAAGAACGTCAGCTCGATCTTCCAGAAGCTCGGCCTCGAGGAGTCCGGCACCGATCACCGGCGCGTTCTCGCCGTGCTGGCGTACCTCCAGCACGGCTGACGCCGGCTTGACGCGACGAAGCCCCCGGGGATCCCTGGGGGCTTCGTCGTGAGATCTCGATACGGTCGCGAGGCGACCTACTGCATCTACTCGCTCACGTGGGCGAAGAGGAACCAGCGGTCCTTCTCGAGGCCGCGCATGATCTCGATGACGACATCCTGGCTCGTCAGGTCGATCTCGTCGAGGCCGTCGATCGCAGCCTTGACGTCGACGAGGATCGCGTCGATGTCGGCGATCACGTCGCGGACCAGTTCGTCCGACTTGGTGAAGCCGGCGGGAACCTCGGTCGCCTTCGCCTTCGCGGCCACGCTCTGGACGCGCGCATCGATCGGCAGGCCGAGGGCGACGATGCGCTCCGCGGCAGTGTCGGCCCACTCGCCCGCGTGGGCGACGATCGTGTCGAGCAGCTCGTGCACGCCCACGAAGTTCGCTCCACGCACGTGCCAGTGCGCCTGCTTGCCGTTGACGGTCAGCGCCTGCAGACCGAGCACGACGGGGGAGAGGAACTGCGCTGCCCCCGCGGCGACGGTGGGGTCGCTGACGGAAGTGGAAATGGTCTGTGACTTGCTCATGTGTCGTCCTCCGAGTGCGTCGGTCATGAATTCTGAGTGCAACGCTACTCACGCTGAGGCATTCCGCAAGCAAGCTGAGGCTGGGCTTACAGCCGCCCCGCACCCGCCCACGGCACCGGATTCCTGGCGCTAGGGTCTGATCATGACCATCGCCGCCGACGCCTCCGTCCTTGCGCTCGAGGGCGCTGCCCCCGACCTGCACCCCGCGGCGTTCGTCGCCTCGGGGGCGCGAGTCATCGGTGCCGTGACCATCGCCGAGGGCGCGAGCATCTGGTACAACGCCGTGCTGCGCGCGGACGGCGACCGGATCTCGCTGGGCGCGGGCAGCAATATCCAGGACAACGTGTCGGTCCATGTCGACAGCGGG
This sequence comes from Microbacterium sp., assembly GCF_035554235.1. Classification (GTDB taxonomy): domain Bacteria; phylum Actinomycetota; class Actinomycetes; order Actinomycetales; family Microbacteriaceae; genus Microbacterium. The sequence goes on from NZ_DATMIO010000105.1 coordinate 7,361, forward strand.
TCCCCGGTTGTCATCGGCGAGAACGTCTCCGTCGGCCACAACGCGGTCGTGCACGGCTGCACGATCGGCGACGGCTCGCTCATCGGCATGGGCAGCGTCGTGCTCTCGGGCGCGGTGATCGGCGAGGGCTGCCTCATCGCCGGGGGCGCGGTCGTGCTCGAGGGTGCCGTGATCCCGCCTGGCTCCCTCGTGGCCGGTGTGCCCGGAAAGGTGCGCCGCCAGCTCACCGACGACGAGCGGGACGGTATCCTGCGCAACGCCGAGGCCTATCGCGCGCACAGCGGCCGGCACCTCGGCGCCACGCCGGTGAGTCACTGAGAAGGCCGGTCGCGCTCGTCGCGGGCGTCGGAGGACGCTCGAACTCGTTGTGACATCGGCGTACCCTGCCGGCATGCGCATCGAATCGCTCGAACCCGGCGAGATCTTCGTCTTCGGCTCCAACGCGTCCGGCGCGCACGGGGCGGGGGCGGCGGCGACCGCCGTCGAACGCTTCGGTGCCGTCTGGGGTCAGGGCGACGGGCTGCAGGGGCAGTCGTACGGCATCGACACGATGAGCGGAGCGGCGACGATGGGGGAGTCCGTCGAGCGGTTCCTGTCGTTCGCCGCGCGGCATCCTGAACTGCGCTTCCTCGTCACGGAGATCGGTTGCGGCATCGCAGGCTACACGCCCGAGCAGGTCGCACCGCTCTTTCGCGGGTCGCCCGAGAACGTCGTGCTGCCCGAGCGGTTCCGCGCCGTGCTGGAGGGCGGCCTTGTGGACGGAGACGTGTCCTAGTCGGTCTTCGCCGGCGGGTGGTACGTTCCCCGGTGGATCTCGTACACGCTGGCGTGGCCGGGGGAGTCGGGGTCATCGACGATCGGCAGATCGTCCATGAAGAGCCGGATGACGTTCGAGAGCTCGCCCGGATGGCTGTAGTTGATGGCGTGCGCCGCATTCTCGATCCGCACGACCAGCACGTGGTTGTCGGTCTGTGCGGCGACCTCCTGCACCCGCGCAGGCCCGGGCAGGAGCGGATCGCGATCGCCGAGCACCACGAGGGTCGGGATGTGCAGGGCGAGGAGGCGCGCCAGCGTCGGGTACTGGGTGAGCGCCCTGAACATCTTGAAGGTGCTCGAGACTCCGAACCGGAGATAGTCGGGAGTCGCCACCGTGACCATCTTGCGCGGTTCCCGCCCGCCGTCTCTGGCGAGCTGCCCCACCGCCCGCCGCAGCGGCTGGTTGAAGATGCCGCCGGCCGGGGAGACGAGAACGGCCCGGTCGATGCGCTCCGGGTAGTGGTACGCGAACTCGCAGATGACGGGGCATCCCATCGAGTTGCCGACCAGCGTCGCGCGCTCGATCCCCTTCGCGTCGAGGAAGCGGGCGGCGGCGTGCGCCAAATCGGGCACGTCCAGCAGGGCGCCGGCTTTGGCGCTCCGACCGAAGCCCGGCAGATCGGGCACGAGGGTGTGGAACTCGTCGGCCAGCACCTGCGCCGTCGGGAGCAGATATCGACCGGACAGCCCGAACCCGTGCACGTGCAGCATCACGCGCGCCCCCGGCCGCGGCTCGTCGGATTCGCGGTAGAACACATTGAACCCGTCGACCGTCGTGTACCGCTCCGCCAGGGCTGAGGCCGGTTTCCGGGGCAGCCTGGGCGACTTGTGCGGCTTGGGCGTTTTCGCACGGTGCCTGCTCGATGCCGCGGAACTCCTCGCCATCATCCGGTCCCCCTCGAACGGCCTTCACCCGCCGTGCTCACGGGTGCACGATATGAACCTATCGCTGTGGGCCGAAGTCCACCATCGCCCCGGCGTTCGCGACGAGGCATGACCCGAGCTGTGCTCGTTGACCACGCGCACCGCGAGCTCGAGCGCCCCGCGAGACGGCCGGCGGCGCGCTGCTCGATCCGAGCCGGAGGGCACGTGCGAAGGGAATATGGAGGGGATGACGGGAATCGAACCCGCACCATCAGTTTGGAAGACTGAGGCTCTACCATTGAGCTACATCCCCGCAGCGGCAGGCCGCGGCATCCACAATCTTATGGCATGACCCGACCCTCCCTCGGACGGCCCGCACGAACTTCGGAGAATGCGACGAGGTTCGGCGCGACCGGGATCGGAGTTCCGAAGTAGGCGACATTCTCCGAAGTTGGTCACGGCGCGGGCACGATGGCGGATGTCGCAACGCTCCGATGCGCGTCGGCTAGACTCTGGGGGGCTGTTTGTGCCTGCGCGTGCGCACGGACACCACCACCCGGGGCGTAGCTCAGCTTGGTAGAGCGCCCGCTTTGGGAGCGGGAGGCCGCAGGTTCAAATCCTGTCGCCCCGACGGCACGGCCTGAAGAAAACCACCCCAAGACCTTTCCCCCGGCCGCGTCGTGCGTGCCGGGAAAACATCGAGGAGAACGAACAAGCATGGTGAACAGCACCGTCGAGACGCTCACCCCCACGCGGGTCAAGCTGCACATCACGGTCACCCCCGACGACCTCAAGCCGAGCATCGCGCACGCCTACGAGCACATCGCGCAGGACATCCAGATCCCCGGCTTCCGCAAGGGCAAGGTCCCGGCGCCGATCATCGACCAGCGCGTCGGCCGCGGCGCCGTCATCGAGCATGCCGTCAACGAGGGACTCGACACGTTCTTCCGTGCCGCCGTCGCCGAGCACGACGTGAAGGTCATCGGGCGCCCGTCTGCCGACATCGTCGAGTGGCCCAATGAGAAGGACTTCTCGGGCGACCTGCTGGTCGACGTCGAGGTCGACGTGCGTCCCGAGTTCGAGCTGCCCGCCTACGAGGGCATCACTCTCACGGTCGACGCCGTGGAGGTCGACGAGGCCGCGATCGACGAAGAGCTCGACCGTCTGCGTGCCCGCTTCGGCACGCTCGTCACGGTCGACCGCCCCGCCGCCAACGGTGACTTCGTCGAGCTCGACCTCGTCGCCACGATCGGGGGCAACGAGATCGACCGCGCCGACGGCGTGTCGTACGAGCTCGGCTCGGGCGAGCTGCTCGAGGGCATCGACGAGGCCATCGACTCGCTGACCGCGGGGGAGGAGACCACGTTCCGCTCGAAGCTCGTCGGCGGCGACCACGCCGGCGAAGAGGCCGAGGTCACCGTCGCGGTCAAGGCGGTCAAGGAGCGCGAGCTTCCCGAGGCCGATGACGACTTCGCCCAGATCGCGAGCGAGTTCGACACCATCGCCGAGCTGCGCGAGAGCCTGCGCGAGCGCGTCGCCCAGCAGTCGACCTTCACGCAGGGCTCCGCCGCGCGCGACAAGCTCGTGGATGCGCTGCTCGAGCAGGTCGACATTCCCGTGCCGCCGCAGCTCATCGAGGACGAGGTGCGCAACCACCTCGAGGGCGAGGGCCGCCTCGAAGACGACGCGCACCGCGCCGAGGTGACCGAGGCGAGCGAGAAGCAGTTCCGCACGCAGCTCGTGCTCGACGCCGTGGCCGAGCAGGCCAAGGTGCAGGTCTCGCAGGACGAGCTCACGCAGTACCTCGTGCAGTCGGCCGCCCAGTACGGCATGGCGCCGCAGGAGTTCGTCGAGACGCTGCAGCAGAACAACCAGCTGCCCGCCCTCGTCGGTGAGGTCGCCCGCAACAAGGCGCTCGCCGTCGCCCTGAGCCGCGTGAACGTCGTCGACACCAATGGCGCTCCCGTCGACCTCGCCGGCTTCGTCGCCATCGAGGACGAGGCGGCCGCGGAAGAGGACGTCGTCGCCGAGGCGGAGGAGATCGCGGATGCCGCGGCCGAATCCGACGCCGTCGCCGAGCCCGCCGCCGAGGACGAGGCCGAGGCGAAGCCCGCCAAGAAGGCCGCGCCGAAGAAGAAGTAGTCGCCGCACGGCGAAGCGCGAAGGGGTGGATGCCGCGGCATCCACCCCTTTTCTGCTTCACCGCGCCACGAATCTATGCCCACGGCGAACACGGCCGGGCGCCGCGATCCCCGCCGGTAGATTCGATCCAGACGTACAACGAAACGGAGCAAAGATGGCCGAACCCCTGGTCGCAACGAGTGTCTTTGACAGGTTGCTGAGAGACCGCATCATCTGGCTGGGCTCGGAGGTGCGCGACGACAACGCCAACGAGATCTGCGCGAAGATCCTCCTGCTCGCCGCCGAGGACCAAGAGAAGGACATCTTCCTCTACATCAACTCGCCCGGAGGCTCGATCACGGCCGGCATGGCGATCTACGACACCATGCAGTTCGTGCCGAACGACATCGTGACCGTCGGCATCGGCATGGCCGCCTCGATGGGACAGCTTCTGCTCACGAGCGGCACGAAGGGCAAGCGCTACATCACGCCCAACGCCCGCGTTCTGCTGCACCAGCCGCACGGCGGCTTCGGCGGCACCTCGAGCGACATCCAGACGCAGGCGCAGCTCATCGTCTCGATGAAGAACCGCCTCGCCGAGATCACCGCGGCGCAGACGGGAAAGCCCGTCGAGCAGATCAACGAGGACGGCGACCGTGACCGCTGGTTCACGGCCCAGGAGGCGCTCGAGTACGGGTTCGTCGACCACATCCGCGAGCACGCCCTCGACGTCGTCGGCGGCGCCGGCACGACCGCGAGCTGACCGAAGGCGAAAGAGAGAGAATCCCGAGAATGAACATCCCCACCTTCGGTACCGCCGCGAGCGGACTGGCGAACGGCGGCGTGGCCCACCAGGGCGTGCAGACCCCCGGATCGCGCTACATCCTGCCCCAGTTCGAGGAGCGCACGGCATACGGCTACAAGCGTCAAGATCCCTACAACAAGCTCTTCGAGGATCGCGTCATCTTCCTCGGTGTGCAGGTGGATGACGCGTCCGCCGACGACGTCATGGCTCAGCTGCTCGTGCTCGAGAGCCAGGACCCCGACCGCGACATCATCATGTACATCAACTCGCCCGGCGGCTCCTTCACGGCCATGACGGCGATCTACGACACGATGCAGTATGTCTCGCCCCAGATCCAGACGGTCGTGCTGGGTCAGGCGGCGTCCGCGGCGGCGGTGCTCCTCGCTGCTGGAGCGCCCGGGAAGCGGCTCGCGCTGCCCAACGCCCGCATCCTGATCCACCAGCCCGCCATGGGTGAAGCGGGTCACGGGCAGGCCTCCGACATCGAGATCCAGGCGGCCGAGATTCTCCGCATGCGCACGTGGCTCGAGTCGACGCTCGCGAAGCACTCGAACCGCACCGCCGAGCAGGTCAACCGCGACATCGACCGCGACAAGATCCTCGGCGCCGAAGAGGCCGTCGAGTACGGCCTCGTCGACCAGGTGCTGACGACGCGCAAGCGCCTGCCCGCCGCACTGACGAAGTAGCAACTGCCGGATGCCTCGGCCCGCCCTTTCGCGAGGGCGCGGGCCGGGGCATTCTGCTTGCAGCGTGTCCCTTCACAAGTCCGCCGAAATACCGACCTATGTCGTGCCCAGCGATTAGGCTCGAACCACTCCCAGCCGGGGACCACGAGGAGGAAGCACATGGCTCGCATCGGTGAGAGCGCCGACCTGTTCAAGTGCTCCTTCTGCGGAAAGAGCCAGAAGCAGGTCCAGCAGCTGATCGCCGGTCCTGGCGTCTACATCTGCGACGAGTGCGTCGAGCTCTGCAACGAGATCATCGAAGAGCGCATGGCCGAATCGGCCACGGGCGTCGTCTCCGACTTCGATCTGCCGAAGCCGCGCGAGATCTTCGCGTTCCTCGAGGAGTACGTGGTCGGGCAGGAAGACGCCAAGCGCGCGCTGTCGGTCGCGGTCTACAACCACTACAAGCGCATCCGCGCCCACGGCACGATCCAGAGCGCCGAGCAGCGCGCGGACGAGATCGAGATCGCCAAGAGCAACATCCTCCTCATCGGGCCCACCGGCTGTGGCAAGACCTATCTCGCCCAGACCCTCGCGAAGCGCCTCAACGTGCCCTTCGCCGTCGCCGACGCGACCGCCCTCACCGAGGCGGGCTACGTCGGAGAGGATGTCGAGAACATCCTCCTCAAGCTGATCCAAGCGGCCGACTACGACGTCAAGAAGGCCGAGACCGGCATCATCTACATCGACGAGGTCGACAAGATCTCGCGCAAGAGCGAGAACCCCTCGATCACCCGCGACGTGTCGGGCGAGGGCGTGCAGCAAGCTCTCCTGAAGATCCTGGAGGGCACCGTCGCCTCCGTCCCGCCGCAGGGCGGTCGCAAGCACCCCCACCAGGACTTTTTGCAGATCGACACCAAGAACGTCCTGTTC
>NZ_DATMIO010000106.1:0-8552 GCF_035554235.1 Microbacterium sp.
GCCGACGCGGTCGGCGCCGACTGGCGGATGCCGCTCGATGAGGCCGCGGGCATCCTCGGTGCCGACACGTCCGTGCAGGGCAACATCGACCCGGCGCTGCTCGGCGCCCCGTGGCCGGTGCTCGAGGCGCACGTGCGCGACGTGCTCAGCCGCGGCCGCGCGGCCCGCGCCCACATCGTCAACCTCGGTCACGGGGTACCGCCCGAGACCGATCCCGACGTGCTGACCCGCATCGTCGAGCTCGTGCACTCCGTCGCATGACCGATCCGCTCGAGAACCCCGTTCCGCTCGAGGAGCTCGCGGCGCAGGCCGGCCACACCAGGGTCGTCGTCGTGGGCGGCGGCATCGCCGGCCTCGTCGCCGCGCTCGAGTGCGCGAAGGTCGGCATCCACGTGGTGCTGCTCGAGCAGCGCCACGCGCTCGGCGGCGCCGTCCGCGGAGCGGAGGTCGGCGGGCTGACCCTCGACGTCGGCGCCGAGAGCTACGCGACGCGCGGCGGGCACGTGCGCGCCCTTCTCGAGGAGCTCGGGCTCGGAGACGACATCGTGACGCCGAGCCGCGAGGGAGCGTGGGTCGTGGGACTGCCCGGCTCGCCCGGTGCCGCGCCCCTGCCGAAGGGCGGGGTGCTCGGCATCCCCGGCAACCCGTTCGCCGCTGACGTGCGCCGCGTGATCGGCTGGCGCGGCGCCTGGCGCGCGTACGTCGACCGGCTGCGACCACCCCTCACGATCGGGCACGAGCACAGCCTCGGCCGTCTCGTGCGCACGCGCATGGGCGAGGCCGTGCTCGATCGCCTCGTCGCGCCGGTGACGACGGGGGTCTACTCCGCGCATCCCGACGACATCGATGTGGATGTCGCGGCGCCCGGTCTCAACGGCGCACTGACGCGGGCCGGCTCGCTCTCGGGGGCGGTGGCGCTGCTGACGGGCGAGCGCGCGTCGGCACCGGGGGGCGCGATCGAGGGCATCGACGGCGGGATGTCGCGGCTCGTCGAGGCGCTCCGCGCCCGGCTCGAAGACCTCGGCGCCGAGGTGCGCACCGGCGCGCCGGTCGAGTCCGTGGAACGCACCGCGCACGGCTGGGTCGTCGTCGCGGCGGGTGGGGAGCCGGAGGTCGCCGATGCCGTGTTCGTCGCCACTCCCGAGGCCGCCGCGCGTCGCCTGCTCGCCAACGCGGTGCCCTCGCTCGCGGCCGCGGCGCCGCGGCCGGGCCCCGAGGTGCATGTCGTGACGCTCGTGCTGGATGCCCCGGCGCTGGACGCGCGGCCTCGCGGCACGGGCGTGCTCACCGTGCCGGGCGCGCGCCGGGCCAAGGCCCTGACCCACTCGAGCGCGAAGTGGCCGTGGCTCGCCGGCCGCGTGCCCGCGGGCCGGCACGTCGTCCGCGTGTCGTTCGGCAGCCAGGGCGAGGAGCCCGCGACGACCGGACTGAGCGACGAGGATGCCGCCGCGCTGGCCCTCGGCGAGGCATCCGCCCTGCTCGGCGTGACCCTCGCGCCGTCGCAGCTCGTCGCCGCCCGCCTCGAGCGCTACGCGCAGGCGCAACCCGCCTCGGTGCTGGGCCAGCCGAAGGCGGCGGCGGCCGCACGCGCCGCCATCCACGCCGTCGACGGCCTCGCCGCCGCCGGCGCCTGGCTCTCGGGCACGGGACTGGCCCAGGTCATCCCCGACGCGATCGGCGAGGCGGAGCGCGTGCGCCGGTCCGCGCTCTGGGACCGATCGGCGGGCGCGTAAGCACCCGTGTAAGCACCCCCTGCCGCCCGATGTCAAGGGTGGATGCCCAGATCGGCATACGGGTCTACCCTGGAGGCAGACCAGCAGGCGAAATCGAGCGCAAGGAGATCCCATGAAGGGCAAAATCGGACTCGTTATCGGCCTCGGAGCAGGCTACGTACTGGGCACTCGCGCGGGTCGCGAGCGCTACGAGCAGATCAAGGAGCAGGCGCTCAAGGTCTGGAACCTCGACCCGGTGCAGCAGCAGGTGTCGAAGGTTCAGGACTTCGCGAAATCCAGCGTCGCGGCTCTTCCGAGCGCGCTGTGGGACGGCGCCGTCAAGGTGACCAAGGCCGCCGCCAAGCAGGGCACCCCCGGGCAGAAGCTGGACTCCGCCATCAAGGCGGGCAAGGCCTCGGCGGATGACATCGAGAAGGCCGCCGAAAAGACGCGAAGCGGGCTCACCAAGGCGGCCGAAGACGCCCGCGACGAGGTGGCGAAGGCGACCGAGAAGGCGCGGAACGACGTGTCCAAGGCCGTGGATGATGCCGTCAACGGCGTCGCCGACCCGACGCTGCCCTCGGGCCAGATCTGATGACCACCCCACGGGGCTTCCGCGACAGAGCGGACGACAGCCTCTTCACGCTCCTGGGCGATGTGCCCGAACTCGTGCGCAATCTGGTCGTCGCCGAGGTGAACAGCGCGAAGGCGTGGGTGTCCAAGGCGGCCAAGGACGTCGGGATCGGCGCGGGCTGGTTCGTCGCCGCACTCTTCTTCCTGTTCTGGGCGGTGGCCGCGTTCGGGGCCTTCGTCATCATCGGGCTCTCGTCGTGGTGGCCGGCATGGCTGTCGGCGCTCGTCGTCTTCGTGCTGCTGGTGGTCATCGCGCTGGTCCTGGCGCTGCTCGGCTACCTCCGCTTCCGCAAGTTGGCAGGCGCATCCAACCCCGTAGAGTCGGTTCAAGAGGACGTGCGCATGGTGAAGGAGGTCGGCGATGAGTTCTAGCGGCGCGGTGTCCCCCCGCAATCCCGTCCCCGTTCCCCGCACTGCCGTCCCGCTCGGGATCGCCGACCCCGTCGAGAGCGCGCGCGCCGAACTCAAGGCCGCGCTGATGGCGATCGAGGAGAAGGCGAACGTCCCGAAGCGTGTCGGGGCCGCAGCCGACCTGGCGGTGCAGAAGGCGCGCGTCTTCGCGCGCCGCGAACCGGTGCTCGCGGTCGTCGCCGTCGTGGGCATCGCGGCGGCGGTCGGCTCTGCCGTCTGGGCGCTCACACGCTGGTACGCGCGCTGATCGGCGCGTCGGTGCCTTTGACCCCCGAGCCTTTGACCCCCGAGCCTTTGACCCCGCTGCGTTTGGCCGGGAGCGGTCCGGGGGACAGACTGGATCCATGGCCGAGCACGCGACACCCGCTCCCTTGCAGGACTCCCCCGACCCGCTGACGGCATCGCCGAGCGGTTTCACGCTGTGGGCGGTGTGGCGGCGCGACCCCGATCGCCCCGTCGTCGAACCCGATGAGGTCGAGCTGACCGACATCGTCGAGCTCATCGAGCAGGGTGGCATCACGGTGCGGGGCTTCTACGACGTGAGCGGCCTCCGCGCCGATGCCGACCTCATGGTCTGGCTGCACGGGCCGACAGCCGAGGGCCTGCAGCTGGCGCTCCGCCGGCTGCGGCGCACCGAGCTGCTGAAGAATCTCCTGCCGACGTGGAACGCCATGGGCGTGCACCGCGACGCCGAATTCAACCGCCAGCACGTCCCCGGCTTTTTGCGCGACATCCCGCCGAAGCAGTGGCTGTGCCTCTACCCCTTCGTGCGCAGCTACGAGTGGTACCTCCTCCCGGCGGAGGAACGGCGGCGGATGCTGGCCGAGCACGGGCGCAGGGGCGCCGCGTTCACGGGTGTGCTCGCCAACACGGTCGCCTCGTTCGCGCTGGGCGATTTCGAGTGGCTGCTGCCGCTCGAAGCCGACGACGTCACCGACCTCGTCGACCTGATGCGCGACCTGCGGGCGACCGACGCGCGCCGCCACGTGCGCGAAGAAGTGCCGTTCTACACGGGCCGCCGACTCGAACTGCGAGAGATCGCCGAGGTGCTGCAGTGAGCGGCGCACGCCCATGAGCGCCCCCCTCCGGCTCGGCACGCGGCGAAGTGCCCTGGCCCTCGCGCAGTCCTCGCATGTCGCGGATGCCCTGGCCGCGTCTTCGGGTCGTGAGGTCGAACTCGTCTCGATCGTCTCGGAGGGCGACGTTTCGCGCGCCTCGCTCGCGGAGCTGGGCGGCACCGGCGTCTTCGCCACGAGGCTGCGCGAGGCGCTGCTCGCCGGGGAGTGCGACCTGCTCGTCCACTCGCTCAAGGACCTCCCCACCGCGGAGGCACCCGGCCTGACGATCGCGGCGATCCCGACCCGCGAGGATGCGCGCGACGTGATCATCACGCGCGACGGCACCCCGCTGCACCGCCTCCCGCCCGGTGCGACGGTCGGCACCGGCTCGCCGCGACGCATCGCCCAGGTGCGCCGGCGCAATCCGCGTGTCGACGTGCGCGACCTGCGCGGCAACGTCGATTCGCGGCTCGGCCGGGTGCGCGACGGCGAGCTCGATGCCGTCGTGCTCGCCGCCGCCGGACTGTCGCGGCTCGACATCCTGGGTACGGGAGAACTGGGCTACGAGCACGTCGGTCTGGCCGAGTGGCCGACCGCTGCGGGGCAGGGCGCTCTGGCAGTGGAGACGAGGGCCGACGCGGCATCCGATCTCTTCGACGCGCTCGCCGCCCTCGACGACGAAGCCACGCGCATCGCCGTGACCGCCGAGCGCACGGTGCTTGCCGAGCTCGAAGCCGGCTGCCATGCCCCGGTCGGCGTGCACGCCCAGCTGCACGGGATCGAACTGCGGGTGCGCGCGATCGTCTATGCGCCCGGCGGCGACCGCCGGTTGGCGGTCGACAGAACCGAGACCCTGGACGCGGGGTATATTCGAGTGCAAGGCAGTGGCAATGGTGCGGACGCTGCCGATGGCACAGACCCGATCGTCCGCGCTCGCGGTATCGGGCACGCTGTCGCCCATCGGCTGCTCGAACGCGGGGCGGCCGGCCTGGTACCACGAGAGTCATCCCCATGAACACAGCCGCAAGCACCCCCACGCCCGACAAGCCACTCGCCGGGTGGCGCGTCCTCGTCCCCCGCGGTGGTCCCTGGGGCGACGGAGTGGCCGCAAGCCTGCGCGCGCAGGGCGCGACGCCCGTCGTCGCTCCGCTGATCAACTTCGCGCCCGCGAACGACCTCGCGGCACTCGATGCGGCCCTCACCGACCTCGAGGCGGGCATCTTCGACTGGCTCACGGTGACGAGCGCGACCACCGTCGATGTGCTCTACGCGCATCGGACGACGATCCCGCAGCAGACCCGCGTCGCCGCGGTCGGCGAGACGACCGCGGCCGCGCTGCAAGCCGTCGGGTACCGCGTCGACCTCGTGCCCGATCGCGACAACTCCGCGGCCGGCATGGCCGAGCAGCTGACGGCCCTCGAGCCCGAGCCCCGCCGCATCCTGACCCTCCGCAGTGAGATCGCCAAGCCCGTGCTGACGAAGTCGCTGATCGCCGCGGGGCACGACGTGCGCAGCGTCGTCGCCTATCGCACCGTGGGAGTTCCCGTCACCGAGCGCATCGCGCGAGACGTGGCAAGCGGGCGCATCAACGCGATCCTCGTGACGAGCGGGTCGGTCGCCGAGCAGGTCTACGCGCAGTTCCCCGACATCCCCCCCACCACGGTCATCGCGGCGATCGGTCCGCGTACGGCGAAGGATGCCCGCAGGGCCGGGCTCAGCGTCGACGTGATCGCCGATCGGCAGACGGTCGATGCGCTCATCGATGCGGTGTCGCAGTTCAAGCTTCCGCACGCGGCCGACGAGTTCCAGTCGTGAGCTTTCCCACGCATCGCCCGCGGCGCCTTCGGCAGTCGCCGGCTGTCCGCCGCCTCGTGCGCGAGACGCACCTGGCGCCCTCGCAGCTGGTGCTGCCGGTCTTCGTCCGGGAGGGACTGACCGAACCGGTGCCGATCGGTTCGATGCCGGGCGTCGTGCAGCACTCGCTCGATTCCCTGCGCCGCGCGGTGGCGGATGCCGCGGCCGCCGGTGTCGGCGGCGTCATGCTCTTCGGGGTTCCCGAGGTGCGCGACGCGCGGGGGTCCGGAGCCGACGACCCCGCCGGCATCCTGAACGTCGCGACGACCGCGGTCGCCGCGGAGGTCGGCGACGCCCTCGTCGTGCAGACCGACCTGTGCCTCGACGAGTTCACCGATCACGGGCACTGCGGCGTGCTCGATGACCGCGGTCGCGTCGACAACGACGCGACGCTCGAGCGCTACGCCGCCATGGCCCTCGCCCAGGCGCGCGCCGGCTCGGCGCTGCTGGGCCTGTCGGGCATGATGGACGGTCAGGTCGGGCACGTGCGTGCGGCGCTGGATGAGGCCGGGTTCGCCGACACGATCCTGCTCGCCTACTCGGCGAAGTACGCGGGGGCGTTCTACGGTCCCTTCCGCGAGGCCGTGGATTCGCAGCTGAAGGGCGACCGGCGCACCTACCAGCTCGACCCGGGCAACGCCCGCGAGGGAGTGCGCGAGGCGCTGCTCGACGCGGATGAGGGCGCCGACATCGTGATGGTCAAGCCGGCCCTGCCGTACCTCGACGTGCTGGCCGACGTGCGGGCCGCGGTGGATATTCCCGTGTGGGCATATCAGGTCTCGGGCGAGTACGCGATGATCGAGGCGGCCGCCGCCCATGGCTGGATCGACCGCCGGGGCGCCGTGCTCGAGTCACTGCTCGCGATCCGCCGGGCGGGTGCCGACGCGGTGCTCTCGTACTGGGCGGTCGAGGTCGCGGGGTGGCTCGACTCGGGAGCCCGGGCGTGACGATGGCAGAGAGCAACGACGAGCTGTTCTCCCGCGCCCGGGCCGTGATTCCCGGCGGCGTGAACTCGCCGGTGCGCGCCTACGGCTCGGTCGGGGGCACGCCCCGGTTCCTGGCGTCGGCCAGCGGGCCCTACGTCACGGATGCCGGCGGGCGGACTTACGTCGACCTCGTGGCGTCATGGGGTCCCGCGCTTCTCGGGCACGCGGAGCCTTCGGTCGTCGAAGCCGTGCGGGAGGCGGCATCCCGCGGCCTTTCCTTCGGTGCCCCCACCGGAGCCGAGGTCGACCTGGCCGACCTGATCGCGGCACGCGTCGTCGCCGACGGCGCGGCCCCCATCGAGCGGGTGCGCCTCGTGTCCACCGGCACCGAGGCGACGATGACCGCGATCCGGCTTGCGCGCGGTTTCACCGGCCGCGACCTGCTCGTGAAGTTCGCCGGGCACTACCACGGACATTCCGACGGGCTGCTGGCCGAGGCAGGCTCCGGTGTCGCGACGCTCGCGCTGCCCGGATCGGCCGGGGTCCCCGCCGCCGTCGCGGCGCAGACGCTCGTCATCCCGTACAACGACCTGTCGGCGGTCGACGAGGTCTTCGCGGCGCACGGTGACCGCATCGCGGCCGTCATCGTCGAGGCCGCCGCCGCGAACATGGGTGTGGTGGCGCCGCTCCCGGGGTTCAACGCCGCGCTCGCCGAGCGCGCCCACGCGCACGGCGCGCTGCTGATCCTCGACGAGGTGCTGACCGGGTTCCGCGTGCACCCCGCCGGCTTCTGGGGGCTGCAGGCCTCGCAGGGCGAGCGGTACACGCCCGACCTCTTCACGTTCGGCAAGGTCGTCGGCGGGGGGATGCCGCTCGCCGCGCTCGGCGGACGCGCCGACGTCATGGAGCGCCTCGCCCCCTCAGGGCCCGTGTACCAGGCGGGCACGCTGTCGGGCAATCCGCTCTCGGTCGCCGCCGGCGTCGCGACGCTGCGCCTCGCGACCCCCGACGTGTACGCGAGGGTGGATGCCGCGGCCGACGTAGTTGCGCGCGCCCTCTCGGAGGCCCTCGCGGCGGAGGGCGTCGAGCACTCGGTGCCGCGCGCCGGTTCGCTGTTCGGGGTCGCGTTCCTTCCCGAGGCTCCCCGCGACTACGCGACCGCGCTGACCCAGCAGTCGTGGCGGTACCCGCCGTTCTTCCACGCGATGCTCGATGCCGGCGTCTCGCTCCCGCCGAGCGTGTTCGAGGCGTGGTTCCTCACGGCCGCCCACGACGACGAGGCGCTCGGTCGCATCACCGGGGCCTTGCCCGCCGCGGCCCGTGCCGCGGCATCCGCCCGCCGCCCCTAGGCATCGCCCGTGGGCGCCGCCCGTGGCCCTCGGGTGCGTTCCCGGTTCCTGAGAGCGCGCCCTTCGGTTCTCTCGATCGACGTACTCAAGTCTGCGTGTGCCTAAGCGCAGACGTGAGTTCGCGAAAGGTGAAGACCGAACCCACCACCTCAAGTCTGCGCGTGCACAAGCGCAGACTTGAGCACGCGAAAAGAGAAGACCGAAACCCCCGCGACACGCCGGTGGAGGGCCCGCCGGTAGTGTCGAACGGTGCGCATCGTCATCCTCGCCGGCGGAGTCGGCGGCTCCAAGTTCGCCCTCGGGGTCCGGGCGGCCGCCACACCCCACGACCGCATCACGGTCGTCGCGAACACGGGGGATGACCTGTGGCTCAGCGGCGTGCGCCTGCAGCCCGACGTCGACTCGATCGTCTACGCCCTCGCCGGGGTCAACGACACGAACCGAGGCTGGGGTCGCGCCGGTGACACCGAGCGCGTCAACGGCGAGCTCAAAGCCTGGGGGGCCGGGTGGCCGTGGTTCACCCTCGGCGACCTCGACCTCGGCACGCACCTCGCCCGCACCGGATGGCTGCGCGATGGCGCGACCCCGACGCAGGTGATCGAGCGGATG
>NZ_DATMIO010000107.1:0-4660 GCF_035554235.1 Microbacterium sp.
GATCGCGGCCGGGCCGGCGTTGAAGACCTGGGTCGTGAGGTCGACGTCGCCGAGGGCATCCTCGAAGAGGCCTTCCTCGAGGCCGACCAGGGCAGGCGCGTGAGTCACGTTTGCGAAGTAGCCGAGACGGAGCTCGTCGACGGACGGCGCTGCCGCCTCCGCCGCCGTGGAGGGCTCGCTCGCCGACTCCGCGGTGCTGGGGGTGCAACCCGCCATCATCGCCACCACTATTCCCACGGTGGTGATCGTCGTCGCGGTGCGGATTCTGTTCACGGTTTCGCCTCCTCATTTCGGCAGTGCTGTGTTCTTGGTGCACGACGGGACAGTCGCGCGTGAGACAAACATGAGACGCGGCGCTCGACAAGCGTGCGCGACCCACTCGGTGAGTGTAGACAGAAGCGTCGCCGCGGCATCCCGCCGTCTGTCACGCACCGGCATGGGGCGTAACGCGGCGTCACAGCCCGGGCATTCGACGCGGCAGACGGATCCGTTGAGCAGGACGAAATGACGTGGATCGGAGTCCACTGCCCGCTTGGCGACCACTCGCATAAACGGCTCCGATATGCGAGGGCGACGACATCCATGGTCGCCAGCCCTGGTCACATCGAGACCGGCCGCAACCCAAATTCTGCCGAACTCCTTCTGTTCCCCAAGCCAGAGCTGAATGGTCCCAGTCTCGGTGCGGCGCACACGTGGGATCGCGCGCCCAGGTCTGGGGCCGATTCAGTGAGCGGTTCCCGTCGGTGACGGCCAGAATGGTGGGATGGCGGAAGGCGTGCAGCATACGGTTCCCCGTGGTCGTGGCCGGCCGCGGGTGCCGCTGGAGCGGATCGTGGCAGCTGCGTTGGCGATCGTCGATGATGGCGGTCCGCAGGCTCTGACAATGCGGGCCCTGGCAAACCGGCTGTCGACTGGTCTGGCGGTGTTGTACCGGGCCGTGTCCGGGCGAGCGGAGCTCGTTGGCCTCGTCGTCGATGACGTGTTGGGCCGCGCGGATTTCGAGGTACTGGAAGGCATCGCGCAAACCGGGGAGACCAAGGAGTGGGAAGACATCTGTCGGTCGGCGGCGCTGTCGCTCTACGACTCGCTGGCCGCGCATCCGGGTGTGGCTGCGTTGCTGACGGAGTACATCCCCACGGGACCGAACGCGCTTGCCGTGCGCGAGGGCGTGCTGCGGTTGCTCTTGAATGTGGGGTTCACCCCGGCGGAGGCGGCTCGCGCGTATGCGACGGTGTCTCGGATGGTGATCGGGTTCGCCGCGCAGTTGCATGCGGAGTCGGGAACTGATCCTTTGCTGACGCAGGGGTTCTTCGCGGGCTTGGACCCGCTGGTCTTCCCGGCCACGCGGTCAGCGTCCGAAGTGTTGGCGCGCATGCGGCTCGACGACGAGTTCCGGTATGCACTCGATCTGTTTCTCGCTGGCTTGTCGGCGGAGCGCTCCCGTTGATCGGGCGTCGACTCGCGTCGCTCTAGGCGTGGCCCGGATGGGGTGCCATCTCAGGTGTGATGGCAAGCTCGGTGCGAACTCGGTGACCGGCGACTTGCGCGACGACGTGTCTCCGCGCGCGTGCGAAAAGGGCTGGGCTGGTGAGTTCCTCGAGTATTCGGTGCCCTGACTCTTGGAGCGTGTGCAGTGACTGCGGTAGGCCGAGGTGGGTGAGCGCGCCGGCGCGTTTGCGCCATTCGCCGGCGACCAGCACTGCTTCGATGGCAGCGGGATGCGCAGCGAGGGCGGTGGCGATGGGGTCGTGGGCGGGCCACAAAGCGACCGTACGCGGGTCGATGATCACGAGGTCGGCCTGCATGCCGGGTTCGAGGCGCCCGATCCGGCTCGCGAGACCGAGCGCCTGCGCACCATGGAAGGTCGCCCATTCCAGTGCGTGGCGGCTGGTGGCAGCGTTCACCGGAGAGAAGATGCCGGATTCGGCCCGGTGTGTGTTGTGTCGGGCGCCGCGCTGGAAGGCGAGGGTCATGCGGGCGGCGACACGCATGTCACCGCTGACGACGGAGTCGGTGTCGGTTCCCAGCGAGGGCGCGGCGCCATGCCGCAGGAGTCGCAGCGCGATCGGGTCGGAATGACCTTGGCCGAGCTCGTTCTCCGGCGTGCTCGTGAAAGTGACGCCGAGATCAATGAGGGTCCTCACCCAGTCGTCGGTCAGCCCGGCGCCGTGGACGAGGTTGACGGATGGGCCGAACAAGCCTGCTTCGTGCACGCGGTCCCACGCGGGTTTCATGGTCCCGCCGGTCTGGTGCATCGAGGCGATGATCCCGCGTTCTGTCGCTGCACGAAGGTCGGCGATGGCGCGCGAGGCGGGCGAGAGCTGGGGTCCGCGGATCGCCATGCCGATGGTCAGGAGGCGGTGCTGCCGACCGGGGCCGTCGAGGATCCGGTCGAGTTCTCGGGTGGAGTCGGCGGCGAGTTTCGTGTACGGGGCGCCGTGCAGGAACACCGTGCGGATGCCCGCGTCGATGAGCCCGTCGATCGCGGCGTCGGTGTGGGCGGGGGTGGGGTTGTTGTGGCACCAGTCGCCGATGGTGGTTGTGCCACCATCGAGTTGCCCGAGGGCGCCGACGAGTGCGGCGATGCGCATGTCCTCCGGCCGGTAGGCATGAGCGAGTGTGCCGTGGATGTTGGTCAGGTACTCGGCCAGCGTCCAGTCCGCCCCGACGGAGCGCAGACCGGTTTGCCAGGTGTGCAGGTGCGCGTTGACGAGGCCGGGGTGGATGATCCTTCCCGTCACATCGATGACCTCGGCGTCATGGTCGGGCAGGTTCGTCCCGACGTCGAGGATCAGGTCGTCCTCAATGAGGATGGCGGCCGGTTCCCAGTCCGGCCGACCGGCGGCGAGCGTGATGACCTGTGCGCCGCGCAGGAGCGTGCGGGTCATGACACGACCTCGGCATGCGGGATCAGCGGTTGTGCCGCGGCGATGATGGCGGCTGCGCGGTCATAGGTCGCAACGGCGGCGAGATACGCGTCGGGTCTCACCAGATAGAGCGTCTCCGTTCTCGCGTGGTACACCTTCGCAAATTCACCGCTCGCATCGGTGAGGTGCAGGATATTCGGCCTGGTCGGGTCGGGCTCTGCGGAAGGAGTGACCACGACCCGGATGAGGCCGGCGCCGGCGCCCGGCCATGGGAGGGTCGATACCTCGGCAGCGGTGCCGGAGCCGAATCCGAGCAGAGCGAACTGTGGTCCGCGCAACGCTTCGAACAGCCGCTTACGTCGCCCGTGCGGGTCCCGCAGTCGCGCGTCGGGTGCCCGATCGCCTGCCCGCAGTGAACGCTTGCCGGCGGGCGAAGTGTCATTGGTGGTGTGCCGGTAGTTGAGGGTGAGCTGCTGTTCGGCGTCACCGCGGGTGATGCTGGACAGATCGAGGGTGCCGAGCCCGTCGTATTTACGGCTTGAGAGCCCGAGCACGGCGGCGGCGATCGGACGCCGTTCGCTCTCGTATGTGTCCAGGAGCGTTTCGGGGGCACCGGCGAGGGTCTGGGAGATCTTCCATCCGAGGTTGTAGCTGTCCTGGATGCCGGTGTTGAGTCCTTGAGCGCCCGCCGGGGGGTGCACGTGCGCGGCGTCTCCGGCGATGAACACCCGCCCGCGGCGGTAGGCGTCGGCGAGGCGGATGTTGGGGCGGAACACCGATGTCCAATGGATGGTCCCGAGGGTCACCTTCGATCCGATCCGGTCGGCGACCCGTGCCCGCAGTGCATCCGGGTCGAGTACCGGGGTCTCGTCGGGGCTGAGGCGGATCATCCACTGGAACGTGTTCGAGTGCGGCAGCGGGCAGGCGCCGACGAAGGTCTTTCCGAGTCCTGGCCAGACGTGCCACCTGTTGCGGAGCAGACCATCGGTGTCGGCGTCGAAGAGGATCACCCTGTCCGCATCGTCGGTGCGGCCGGTGAATCCGATCCCAAGTGCCTTCCGGACAGTGCTGGACGCGCCGTCAGCGCCCAGCAGATACCGGGCGGTGATCTGCCGTTCGTCGTCGCCGGATTCGTCCGTGACGGTCGCGGTGACGCCACCGTCGTCCTGGGTGAGGCCTGTCAGCCGGGTCCCAAACCCCGGATGCACTCCGAGTTCGGCTGCCCGCGCGTGCAGGGCGGCGTTCGTGCGGAACTGCGGGATGAGCCAGGTGTTCGGGAACGGGACGCCGGGGCGGGGATCGCGGGTCTTGATCATGGGCCACGGGAGAGTGGCCGGTCCGAGATGGGCGCCGAGCAGCGGGTAGGTGCTGCCGCCGGCGATGACGTCGTCGATTGCTTCGAGATCGTCGAGAACTTCGAGGGTGCGCGGTTGGATGCCTTTCGCGCGGGAGCCGTCGAACGCGCCCGCGGAGGCATCGATCAGCCGCACGGTGTGGCCGCGCCGGTGCAGGTCTATGGCGAGGGTGGTCCCGGTCGGGCCG
This sequence comes from Microbacterium sp., assembly GCF_035554235.1. Taxonomy (GTDB): domain Bacteria; phylum Actinomycetota; class Actinomycetes; order Actinomycetales; family Microbacteriaceae; genus Microbacterium. Next base: position 4,410 of record NZ_DATMIO010000107.1, read on the forward strand.
GCGCCAACGACGAGCACGTCTACTTGGTCGTCGGTCATCGTCGCGCTCCCTCGATCAAGGTGAGGAACTCCGAGAACAGCTCCGCGGTGAGTGCCGGGCGCTCGTAGGAGACCATGTGTCCCGTCTGCGGGATGAGTTCAGCGCGGACCGGTTCCAGCAGTTCTACGGCTTCGTCCCACCGGGTGGGCGGAGTGACCTGGTCTTCGTCTCCCCATAACAGCAGCGTCGGTAGTCCGCTCTCCCGCACCGTC
>NZ_DATMIO010000108.1:0-11863 GCF_035554235.1 Microbacterium sp.
TGGCGGCACCACGACACCTTCGGGGGCAGCGAAGGCGTCTTCTGAGAAGGACTGATTCAGCTGCCAGACAATGAAGGCGCCGACCCCTCCGGCGCTTACGACCAGCACCAGCACGGAAACGCCGATAACCGTCAGTGCGCGCCGCCATCGGCTTACCGGAACCTGAGCATGGCGAGTTCGCGAAGCATTTCGTCGGCGTGGCATCCCCCGAGCCCTTCGTCTGCGGTCGTGAGGCATCAGTCTGCCAGAGCGCCCTTGGGCGGTGACTTCAGCCCACCGTCGCTCGCGCACGCTGTGCGAGGCGGGCGCTAGCGGATCGGCCAGCTGCCGTCGAGCTCGTCGTCGGGGTCGAGCCGGCCGATGCTGATGAAGTACTCGGTGAGGCTCGCCGCCTGCGCCCGGGCCCACGAGATCTGGCGCGTGTGCAGCTCATCGGCGGTCGGGGGCAGGACGTCGGCGAAGCGCTGGGCGATCGCCTGAGCCACCCGCCCCGCCGCGATCGCATCGGCGGAGGCATCGTGCGCGCCCTCGAGCAGCACCGCGTAATGCGCCGCGACGACGTCGAGGGTGCGCTTGCCCTTGCGGTAGCGATCAAAGGTCTTGTCGACCACAAGCGGGTCGATGACCGGGGACGGGTCGACGATCGGCGGGATGCCGTGTCGCAGCGACTCGTACTTGAGAAGGGAGAAGTCGTAGGGCGCGTTGTATGCCACAACGGGGATGCCCGCGGCGAACAGGGCGCGGAGCGCGCCGGCTACCTCGGCGATGACCTCGCCGGCGGGTCGTCCCTCGGCGCGTGCCCGGGCTGTCGTGATTCCGTGCACGGCCGTGGCGCCGGTGGGGATCTCGATGCCGGGGTCGGCGATCCAGTCGCGCGCGCGGATGACCGTGCCCGAAGAGTCGAGCAGCCCGACGTGCGCGGTGACGATGCGATCCTCGGTGACGTCGATGCCCGTCGTCTCGAGGTCGAACACGCCCACCACTTGACTCCACGCCGGGGTGTCGAAGAGGGCCAACGGCTCGGGTCGCCAGGTGCTCATGCCCCCCACGTTATGGGCGCCCGCCGACATCGCCTTCGAGGCGCTCCGGAGCTCACGTCCGTAGACTCGATGGATGCCCGCCCCGCAGTCCGCCGCGCCCCTGTCCGCGGCGCCGCATGCCACCGTGCCGCATCCCACGGTGCCGCTGGAGGCGCTGCGGTCGACGAGGCACGAGATCGGGGTCGCGGGCGGCACCACCGTGTACTGGACCTACGGGCCGGATGACGCGACCGAGACCATCGTCGCGGTGCACGGGTTCCGGGGTGAGCACCACGGCCTCGAACCCGTCGTCGCGCTCCTCCGCGGCATCCGGATCGTCTCGCCCGATCTGCCCGGCTTCGGTGAGACCGCGCCCCTGGCGGGTCGCACCCACGACATCGAGGCCTACTCCGACTGGCTGCGCGACTTCGCCGCCGCCGTGGCGCCTGGGGCCGTCATCCTGGGTCACTCGTTCGGGTCGATCGTCGCGTCGGCGGCGGTCGCGGCCGGGCTCGAGACGCCACGCCTGATCCTGGTCAATCCCATCGGCGCGCCCGCCCTCGAGGGGCCCCGAGGACTACTGACCCGACTCGCGATCCTCTACTACTGGGCGGGGGCCCGGCTGCCCGCGCGCGCGGGGACGGTCGTGCTGCGAAGCGGCATCATCGTGCGCGTCATGAGCGTGTCGATGGCGAAGACGCGCGACAGGCGGCTGCGCCGGTTCATCCACGACCAGCACGACACCTACTTCTCGCGGTTCGCCGATCGCGACGTTCTGCGCGATGCCTTCGTCACGAGCGTCTCGCACGATGTGAGCGAGTACGCGGCACGCATCGCGGTGCCGACGCTGCTCGTCGCCGCTGACTGCGACGACATCACGCCGATCGAGGTGCAGCGCCGGCTCGCCCGGGTCTTCCCGAACGCCCAGCTCGTGGAGATCGCCGGCGTCGGGCACCTCATCCACTATGAGAAGCCCGTCGAGGCGGCAGCCGCGATCACGCGGTTTCTTGCCGGCCCCGTCGGCGACGGTACGCGTTGACGTTCATGCGATTGCCGCAGTTGCCCGAGTCGCAGTAGCGCTTGGAGCCGTTGCGCGAGTAGTCGATGTACGCCCCTGAGCAGTCGTCGGCGTCGCAGATGCGCACGCGGTCGTAGTGGTCGGAGCGGATCACGTCGACGAATGCCATCGCGCTCTCGACGAGCACGCGGGTGGCGAGGGGCGCGTCGTCGTGCGTCGCGTGGATGTGCCAGTCGTAGCCGTCGTGGATGACGAGCTGGGGGAGGGCACTGCCGTCGCGGAGCATCGCGTTCACGAGTGGCACCGCACCCTCGCGATCGGTCGCCCAGAGGGCCAGCAGCCGTGGCCGGATCGCCCGGAGCCCCTGGAGCTCCGCATCGTCCCGCCGGATATCCCCCGTGTACGGGTGATCGCTCAGGAAGGCGTCGAGGTCCGCCAGCGTCGTGAGTCCGTCGAGCGCATCGCGATCGGTGTCGGGATGGGTGTTGACGAGCGCGACGGTCGCCTCCAGCGCCGTGCGCGTGTCATGGATGAAGACCATGTTGACTCCTGACAAGTGGATCACGTAGTGTCACTAGTGTAAGCACACTTAGCTCCTGACAGTCGGATGTCTCTCATGACCACTCCCGTCGTTCCCACGGCACCCGTCCCGGTGATCGGGCTCCCGGCGGTGCCGCGGGTCCGCACGTCGGGGATCGTGCTGGCCGTCGCCTCGGCGCTGGCGTTCTCCTCGAGCGGCCCCCTCGTCAAGCCACTGCTCGAAGCGGGCTGGTCGCTCGGCGCGGCGCTGCTGGTGCGCATGGGTGTGGCAGGGCTCGTGCTCGCACCGGCGCTTCTCGTCGCGATCCGCAGGCAACCGGCCTTCCTGAGGCACCACTGGCGGCCCATCCTGGGCTTCGGCCTCACGGCCGTCGCGGGATGCCAGATCTTCTTCTTCGCGGCGATGCAGCGGATGCCGGTGGCGATCGCCCTCCTCATCCAGTACCTCGCGCCCGTCCTGCTCGTCATCCTCGCGTGGGTGCGCACCCGCCGCGCCCCGTCCCGCCTCGTGATCGCCGGGTCGATCGTGGCCATTGCGGGTCTCGTGCTCGTCGTCGACATCTCGGGCGCGCAGTTCGACCTGCTCGGCACGATCTTCGCCCTCGCCGCCGCGGTGTGCGTCGCGGCGTATTTCCTGATCGCCGAGCGCGCCGGCGACGAACTGCCGCCCCTGGCCCTCGCTTCGGGAGGACTGCTGATCGGCGCCGTCCTCATGGCGGTGCTGTGCCTCACCGGCATCCTGCCGTTCGTCGCCCCGGACGTGACCGTCGCGCTCGCCGGCATCGCGCTGCCCTGGTACGTGCCGCTCCTGTGGGTGGCTGCCATCGCCACGACCGCGGGATACGCGTTCGGCGTGATGGCGGTGCCGAGGGTCGGATCGCGGATCGCGTCGTTCGTCGGGCTTTCGGAGGTGCTCTTCGCGCTCGGATTCGCGTGGCTGCTGCTGGGCGAGGCGCCGACGGGCGTGCAGCTCGCGGGCGGGGCGCTGATCCTGCTGGGAGTTGTGCTCGTAAGGCTGGATGCCGGGTCGGCAGGTGAATCCCGGGAACCAGCTAGGGTTCCCGTCGTGCCAGCTCCATGAGCGGCGCCAGCCGGTAGGGGATGACCTCGCCCATCACGAGCGAGGTCTCGGTGCGCTCGACGCCCTCGATCGCGAGAATGCGGGCGTCGGTGTCGAAGAGATGACGCGCGTCGCGGCACGCGACCCGGGCGAGCAGATCGACCTGGCCGCTGAGCCCGTGGGCCTGCACGACCTCGGGGATCTGGGTGAGCTCGTGCGTGATGCGGGGGAGCTCGACCTGGCGCACTTCGACGTTGATGAACGCCTCGAGCGGGAAGCCCAGGGCGCTCGACGAGATCGCCCGCTCGAACGAGAGGAACACGCCCGCGCGCTCGAGCCGGGCCATGCGTGCCTGCACCGTGTTGCGGGAGAGGCCGAGCCGGTCGGCGAGCGCGACGACGGTGGCGCGGGGATCGCCGGAGAGCGCGGCGAGCAGCTCGAGGTCGACGTGGTCAAGGGAAGCCATAGTGCGAAACAATAGCACGAAACGAGGGGACCTCATTTGGCAACATGCTCAACCCGATTCAGCATGCTTGAGCTAGGTGCGCCACCGACGTACCCTTGACGTGTCGGCGACGAAGCCGGCGATGAGTCGGGTCGGCCCCACGAGGGCGGACCGCGATCAAGGAGGTAGAGCGATGGCGCACACCCGGACACCCGCAGCAGAACCCTCGATCGACGTGGAAGACGTCTCCCGCGTTCTGGAGTACGACGGGGAGCGCATCGCGGACCCCGACCTCGACCCGTGGATCGCCGACGTCGGCATTGCGGAGCTTCAGGGGCTGTACCGCGACATGGTCATCGTCCGCCGCATCGACATCGAGGGTGTCGCCCTGCAGCGTCAGGGCCAGCTCGCTCTCTGGGCGCCATGCCAGGGCCAGGAGGCCGCCCAGGTGGGCACCGCGCACGCCGTGCGCTCCGACGACTTCATCTTCCCGAGCTACCGGGAGATCGGCGTCAACTACGTGCGCGGCGCCGAGCTCGTGGATTTCGTCCGCGCCTGGCGCGGCGAGGAGCACTCCACTTTCAACCCGTATGACATCAACGTCGCAGCCGGGCAGATCATCATCGGCGCACAGACGCTGCACGCCGTCGGCTATGCCATGGGCATCATGAACGACGAGACCGATCAGGTCGCGGTGACGTACTTCGGCGACGGGGCCACGAGCCAGGGCGACGTCAATGAGGCGATGATCTTCGCCTCGTCGTTCCGCGCGCCCGTCGTGTTCGTCTGCCAGAACAACCAGTGGGCGATCTCGGAGCCCGTCACGGTGCAGGCGAAGTTCCCGATCGCCGGAAGGGCGCCCGGCTTCGGCATCCCGAGCATGCGGGTCGACGGCAACGACGTGCTCGCGTGCGTCGGTGCGATGCGCTGGGCCCTCGCCCACGCGCGCGCGGGCAACGGGCCGGCCTTCATCGAGGCCGTCACGTACCGCATGGGCCCGCACACCACCGCGGATGACCCGTCGCGGTACCGCAGCAAGGACGACGTCGAGGTGTGGCGGGGCCGCGACCCCATAGCCCGCCTGGAGTCGTACCTCCGCTCCGTCGGCGGTTTCGACGACCAGTTCGCGGCCTCGGTCGCGTCCGAGGCCGATCGCGTCGGCGCCGAGCTGCGCGCTCAGTGCCTCGCTCTGACCTCGCGCGCGCCGCTCGCCGTGCTCGACAACGTCTACGCCGAGCCGCACGTCGGCCTCGACCGGCAGCGCGCCGAGTTCGCGGCCTACCTCGACGGCTTTGCTTCGACCGAACCCAGCGCGGCCGAGCCGGGCACCGAGGGGGCGGGACGATGACTCAGCTGACGATGGTCAAGGCCATCAACGAAGGCCTCCGGCAGGCGATGCTCGATGACCCCAAGGTCGTGGTGATGGGGGAGGACGTCGGCCGGCTGGGCGGTGTCTTCCGGGTCACCGACGGGCTGATCGACGAGTTCGGGGCGCGTCGCGTGATCGACACGCCCCTCGCCGAGGCGGGCATCATGGGCACGGCCGTCGGTCTCGCGTACCGGGGCTACCGACCCGTCGTCGAGATCCAGTTCGATGGATTCGTCTATCCGGCGTTCGATCAGATCGTGTGCCAGGTCGCGAAGCTGCACTACCGCACGCGCGGCAATGTGAAGATGCCCATCACCATCCGCATCCCGTGGGCCGGGGGAGTGGGCGCGGCCGAGCACCATTCGGAGTCGCCGGAGGCGTACTTCGTGCACACGTCGGGGCTGCGCGTGGTCGCGGTGTCGAACCCGCAGGACGCGCACGTCATGCTGCGGCAGGCGATCGCATCGAATGACCCCGTGGTCTACTTCGAGCCCAAGCGCCTCTACCACGCCAAGGGCGAGGTCGACCTGGGCGCGAGCCTTGCCGATGCCCCGCCGCTGCACGTCGCCCGCGTGATGCGCGAAGGCACCGACGTCACGCTCATCACCTATGGCGGGCAGGTCAAGACGGCGATGGATGCCGCGGCCGCCGCCGAGGACGAGGGCACCTCGATCGAGGTCATCGATCTGCGGTCGATCTCGCCCGTCGACTACGCCACGATAGATGCGTCCGTCCGCAAGACTGGCCGAGTGGTGGTCACGCACGAGGCCGCACGCGAGGCGGGCGTGGGCGCCGAGCTCATCGCGAGCATCACGGAGCGCTGCTTCAACCATCTCGAGTCCGCACCGGTGCGCGTGACCGGGCACGACATCCCCTACCCGCCGGCGAAGATCGAGCACCACCACATCCCAGATCTCGACCGCGTGCTCGACGGCGTGGACCGCGCGCTCGACCGCCCCAACAGCCTGACGGGGCTCACGGACCAGAGCATGCCCGAACCCGGCCGCGGAGCGGCCCTGAACGGGGGTGCGCTGTGATCGAGGAGTTCACCCTGCCCGACCTCGGTGAGGGGCTCCCCGAAGCCGAGCTGGTCGCCTGGCTCGTCGCGGTCGGCGACACGGTGGCGCTCAACCAGACGATCGCGGAGGTGGAGACGGCCAAGGCCGTCGTCGAGCTGCCCTCACCGCACGCCGGTGTCGTCACCGCCCTGCACGCCGCCGCCGGCGACGTCGTGGCCGTCGGCGCACCGCTCATCTCTTTCGACCTCGGTGATTCTGCCGCGCCCGCTCAGCCCCCCGCCGCCGAGCAGGCATCAGCCGCCGCCGAGGGGGCACCGGCCGCCGAGCGGGCACCCGCCGCCGAGCGGGCACCGGCCGCCGAGCAGGCGCCGCCGAACCTCGTGGGCTACGGCGCCGCACCCGCGGCACCCGGTCGTCCCGTCCGACGCGCCCGCGGACGGCGAACGGGTGCGCCCGTCACCAACACCGCTGTGCTCGAGGCCGCCCCCCACGACGTGCTGCGGGAGACGGAGCTCACGCACGACGTGGCGCTCGAGCGACCGCGGTCGACCCCCCCGGTGCGCAAGCTCGCGCGCGACCTCGGCATCGATCTCGCGCTCGTGAACGGTTCCGGCGAGTCCGGCCTCATCACCCGAGCCGATGTGGAGGGATACGCCGCCCGCGTCGAAGCGCCCGTGCCGAGCAATCCGGCCGTCGCCGCACGCCCGCCAGCGGGCGAGCCGCGGAGGGACGATGCCGGCCGCACGACGCGCATCCCGATTCGGGGGGTTCGCAAGTTCACCGCCGAGGCGATGGTCCGAAGCGCCTTCACGGCGCCGCACGTGACGACCTTCCTCACGGTCGATGTGACCCCGACGATGGAGCTGATCGCGTCGCTGCGATCGGACAGGTCGCTCGCCGAGCACCGCATCGGCGTGCTCGCGGTCGCCGCCAAAGCCGTGTGTCTCGCGATCACCCGGACGCCCGGCCTCAACGCCAGCTGGGACGAGGCGGCGGGGGAGATCGTGCAGCACCACTATGTGAACCTCGGCATCGCGGCGGCCACCGAGCGCGGACTCGTCGTGCCGCACGTGAAGGACGCCGATCGGCTGAACCTGGTCGAGCTCGCCGACGCCATCGGCGCCCTCGCGGCGACCGCACGGTCGGGAAAGACGCAGCCCGCCGACATGACGGGCGGAACGTTTTCGATCACGAACGTCGGCGTGTTCGGAGTCGAGGCGGGCACCCCGATCATCAACCCGGGCGAGGCCGGCATCCTGGCACTCGGCGCCGTGCGCCGGCAGCCGTGGGAGCACCGCGGCGAGATCGCACTGCGCGAGGTGATGACGCTCAGCCTGTCGTTCGACCACCGCCTGGTCGATGGAGAGCAGGGCGCGCGGTTCCTGGTGGACGTCGGCGACATCCTGCGCGAGCCGGGGCGCGCGATGCTGCTGGGCTGAGCCGCCCGTACGAGAATGCCGCTGCGTGGGGGAGGGCGCGGCATTCGCGTGCGGGTCCCTGCCAGGCTCGGCGCGCCTGTTGCGGTAGAGTGGAGATACCTGCGGAGCTCTTCTGCTCCCTTGCGTCGTCAGAACGCACCATGAGGCCCTCGCTCAGCGAGCGGATTCCTGCATACTTCTCACGGCGAACGGATGCGTCGACCGACGCCTTCGCCTCATCCCCACCGCGATGCCGCGCCCGAACGCCGCATGTTTCGCGCCGTCCGGCGCGTGCGGTGGATCCTGCCCGAAAGGCACCACCACATGACCACTTCTTCCTCCAGCGCCCCGACGACGATTCCGTCGTTCGCCGCCCTCGGCGTGCCCGCACCCCTCGTGCGCGTTCTCGCCGAACAGGGCAAGGCCGAGCCGTTTCCGATCCAGGTCGACACGCTTCCCGACACGCTCGGGGGCCGCGATGTGCTGGGCCGCGGAAAGACCGGCTCCGGCAAGACCCTCGCGTTCGCGCTGCCGCTGGTAGCGCGCCTCGGCGGCAAGCTCGCCGGTGGAAGCCGCCGTGCGGGCCGCCCGCTCGCGCTCGTGCTCGCACCGACCCGTGAGCTCGCCACGCAGATCGACGAGGTCATCAAGCCCCTCGCCGCGGCGTACGGGCTCAAGACCACCACGATCTACGGCGGCATCAACCAGAAGCGTCAGGTCGATGCGCTGAACGCCGGCGTCGACATCGTCGTCGCCTGCCCCGGCCGCCTCGAGGACCTCATGAACCAGCGGTTCGTGACCCTCGATGCCGTGGAGATCACCGTGCTCGATGAGGCCGACCACATGGCGGACCTCGGGTTTCTTCCCGTCGTCACGCGCATCCTCGACAAGACGCCCCAGGGCGGTCAGCGCCTGCTCTTCTCGGCCACCCTGGACAACGGCGTCGACAAGCTTGTGCGCCGCTTCCTGCAGAACGAAGTGCTGCACTCGGTCGATGAAGCCACCTCGCACGTCGCCGCGATGACGCACCATGTCTTCGAGACCGCCGACAACGACACGAAGCGCCAGCTCATCACGACCCTCGCGTCGGGCCGCAGCCGCCGCATCCTCTTCACCCGCACGAAGCACCAGGCGAAGAAGCTCGCCAAGCAGCTCACCGACGCCGGCATCCCCGCCGTCGACCTGCACGGCAACCTCTCGCAGCCGCAGCGCGATCGCAACCTCGCCGCGTTCGGTGACGGCTCGGTGCGCGTGCTGGTGGCGACGGATGTCGCGGCCCGCGGTGTGCACGTCGACGACGTCGCCCTCGTGGTGCACGTCGACCCGCCGATGGAGCACAAGGCGTACCTGCACCGTTCAGGTCGCACGGCCCGTGCCGGCAGCGCCGGTGACGTCGTGACCGTCATGCTGCCCTCGCAGCGCGGCGATACCGTCTCGCTCCTCAAGAAGGCGGCTATCGCGGTCAAGCCGACCCCGGTCGCGCATGACTCGCACGCGGTCGCCACGCTGGTCGGCGAGACGGCCGCGTACGTCAAGCCCGAGCCGCGCCCGGTCGTTCAGCAGGGGGGCGGCGGACGCTCGCAGGGCGGCGGACGCTCGCAGGGAGCAAACTCTCAGCGCAAGCGCGCCGCGCGGGACGGGCAGCCGAGCCAGGGCCAGCGCGGACAGCGCGGCGCCGGTCAGACCGAGAAGGCCGGCCAGGGCGGCCACCGCCACGGCGGTCAGGGTGCGTCCCACAACCCGCGCGGCGCGGCGCCCCGCACGGGCATGCGCGTCGGCGACATCGTCGGCCGCGGCCCGAAGCGTACCAACCGCCGCGCCCAGGGCTGACCCGGCCCGAGGCTCTACGCGACTCCGACTACTCGGCGAGGGTGCGGCGGAACTGCGCCGCCCTGTTCGCGAACCACGCGACAGACTCGGGGTTCGCGATCGACCCGAGGTTCACCGCTCGTGCGAGCGGTTGGCCGGAGAAGAGCCGCTTGATGGGAACCTCCAGCTTCTTGTTCGCGTGGGTCACCGGGATCCCGGGGACCGCAAGCACCTCATCGGGTACGTGTCTTGCGCTGGCACGCGTGCGGATGACCGACGCGATCCGCGCCGAGAGCGCGTTGTCGAGCGTCGCTCCTTCGGCGAGGTGGATGAACAGCGGCATGTAGTAGCCGCCGCCGGGCAGTTCCACGCCGATGACGAGCGAATCGCGAATCTCGGGGACGTCCCTGAGGGCGGCGTAGATGTCACTCGGCCCGATCCGGACGCCCTGCCGGTTCAGGGTCGCATCAGACCTGCCATGAACGATGAACTCGCCCGATGCGGTCTCGGTGATCCAATCTCCCTGCGTCCAGACGCCGGGGAAGACGTCGAAATACGCGGAGCGATACTTCTCGCCGCCGGGGTCGTCCCAGAGAAAGAGCGGCATCGAAGGCATGGGACGACGCACGACGAGGTCACCGACCTCGTCGATCACGCGCTGGCCGTCCTCGCCCCACGCCTCGACGGCCACCCCCAAGAGGGGACCCTGGAGATGGCCCGCGTGCACGGGCTCGAGGGGGTTCGAGCCGATGAATCCGCTGCAGATGTCGGTCCCACCGGTGTCGGAGCCGAGGTGGACATCTGGTTTCACCTCGCGGTGCACCCACAACCAGGTCGATACCGGCAGCGGCGAACCCGTCGACAGGATCGACCGGAGCGCAGACAGATCGACCGTGCTCCGTGGGTTGACCCCGGCCCGTTCCGCCGCCTGAAGGTATGCGGCGCCGGTCGCGAACATCGTCGCTCCCGTGCGGGCGAGGATCCGGAATTGGCGATCCGCGCCGCCGAAAGTCGGCGAACCCGAGTAGGTCACCACGGACGCACCCGTCGCCAAGTTGGTCACCAGGGTGTTCCACACCATCCAGCTGGTGTTGGCGGCGACGTAGTAGCGGTCGTCCGGCCCCATGTCCTGATTCAGCCCGGGGCCTTTGACGGCTTCGAGGAGGATGCCGCCGTGACCGTGCACGATCCCCTTCGGCGCGCCCGTGGTCCCCGAGGAGAAGAGGACCCACAGCGGATGGGAGAAGGGAACCCGCTCGAACCTCGGCTCGACGCCACGTTCGACGATCTCGTCGAAACGAGTGCGGGGGCGTCCCATGGCATCCGTACCGCGTGACCCCTGCCCGATGATCACCGTGGCTTCGAGGCCGGGAAGCCCTCCTTCGATCTCGGCGAGTCGCTCGGAGACATCGAACGGCTTGCCGTTGTACGAATAGGTGTCGGCGGCGATGAGGATGCGCGGCTGGAGCTGGCGCAGACGGCCGAGTGTCGCCTCGGCGGACAGGTCCGGCGAGTTGATCGTCCACACCGCTCCGACAGCAGCGGACCCGAGGAGACCGATGATGGCCTCCGGCACATTCGGCAGTACGGCGGCGACGCGGTCGTTCGGTCGGATACCCCGAGAGCGCAGCCAGTCCGCAAACGCGCCGACCTGTTCGGCGAGCTCTCGCCAGGAGATGCGACGTTCGTCGTCGTCCTCGGTGAGGTGGAGGATCGCGGTCGCATGATGACGGTGGCGGTCGGACGCCGCGCGGAGCACGTTCTCTGCGAAGTTCAGCCTGGCATCCGGGAACCAGATCGCACCGGGCATGCGCTCGTCGGCGAGTGCCGGACTTCTCCAGCCATCGCCTACCAGGTCGAAGTACTGTGCGATGCACTCCCAGAAGGCGGACACCTCATCGACTGACCAGCGCCACAACTCGCGGTACGTTGTCAGCTCGACCCCGCGCTCGTCGCGCAGCCACCGCATGAAGCCCGTCATTCGCGCCCGCGCGATATCCGCCTCGGTCGGCGTCCACGTCACCGCACCGGGTGCATCGGTGCTCATCGTGCGGCACCGGTCTCGTGGTCCGAGCGAACGAGCTCGATCTCGTCGCCTCCTCTTACGACGCGCAGGTGCTTCCAGTTGAGGAGTCGTCGTACCGCATCAACGAAGTCCGTGGCGCT
>NZ_DATMIO010000109.1:0-13339 GCF_035554235.1 Microbacterium sp.
GATCGCGGCCGGGCCGGCGTTGAAGACCTGGGTCGTGAGGTCGACGTCGCCGAGGGCATCCTCGAAGAGGCCTTCCTCGAGGCCGACCAGGGCAGGCGCGTGAGTCACGTTTGCGAAGTAGCCGAGACGGAGCTCGTCGACCGAACCCGCCGACTCCTCGGGACTTGCCGCGGCGGAGGCGCAGCCGGCCATCATGACCGCCACGAGTCCAAGGGTGGTGATCGATATCGCGGTGCGAGTGGTGTTCACGGTGTCGCCTCCTTCGTCGGCATTTCGGTGGATGTTGCGGATTTCCTGCGGGTGCAGGGGTGGACAGCGGGTGGTGCGGTCGGTCAGTCGTGGGTGATGGCGGCGGCGAGCGTCTGGCCGTCGGCGGGGTGGATGACGAGGAACGAGCCGGCGTGACGATTCACGCCGTACGGCTCGAGTGGCAGGTCGGCTGACAGGCGCAGCCGGGCGCGGCCGATGTCGTTCGCGCTCAGCGAGTCGGTCGGTGTGTGAGCCAGCGTGTCGAGGTCTCGCTTCGAGTCGACCGACGACACGATCGCCTGCACCGTGGCCGTGCCGTGCTTGACGAGCACACGTGCGCCGGGAGCGAGCGGGCGGGGGTCGAGCCAGAAGAGCTCGGCGTCGACGTCGCGGCGTGCGCTCGGCAGCGTGTCGGCGGCGGCGATGACGGTGCCGCGGGCGACGTCGATGTCGTCGGCGAGGCGCAGCGCGACCGATTGGGGTGCGACGGCCTCGTCGAGGCTCGTGCCGGACTGGTCGATGCCGGTGACGGTCGTCTCGATGCCGGCCGGGAACACGGTCACCCGGTCGCCGACGCGCACACGGCCCGAGCCGATGCGGCCCGCGACGGCGCGGTAGTCGCGGTATGCCTCGGCCAGCGCCTCGTCGGCCGCGAGTTCGGGCGACAGGCCGCCCTGCGGCCGGATCACGAGCTGCACGGGCAAGCGGAACGGGTCGAACTCGGTGTCGAGCTCGTCTTGCGAGGGCAGCGACTCGAGCAGTTCGAGAAGGGCGGGACCCTGGTACCACGGGGTGCGGGTCGAGCGCTCGACGATGTTGTCGCCCTCGAGCGCCGATACGGGCAGCACGTGCACCTCGCCGAGGCCGAGCTCGGCCGTGACGCGGCGCACGTCGGCCGCGACATCCGCGAATCTCGCCTCTTCGAAGCCGAGCAGGTCGATCTTGTTCACGGCGACGATCACGTGCGGCACACGCAGCAGCGCGACGACCGAAAGGTGCCGGCGGGTCTGCTCGAGCACCCCCTTGCGGCCGTCGATCAGAACGACCACCGCGTCGGCCGTCGTCGCACCGGTGACCATGTTGCGCGTGTACTGCACGTGGCCGGGGCAGTCGGCGAGGATGAAGCTGCGCGCGCCGGTGGAGAAGTAGCGGTAGGCGACGTCGATCGTAATGCCCTGCTCGCGCTCGGCGCGCAGCCCGTCGGTGAGCAGCGCGAAGTCGAAGCCGGTGCCGGCGCCGAACCCGCGCTCGGCGGAGGTGCGGGCGACGGCCTCGAGCTGGTCGGCGAGGATGGCCTTGGAGTCGTGCAGCAGCCGTCCGACGAGGGTCGACTTGCCGTCGTCGACCGAGCCGGCGGTCGCGAAGCGGAACAGCGTGCCAGTCTGATGTGTCGGCGATCCTGGTCGCTGAGCCTGTCGAAGCGTCATCAGAAGTACCCGTCCTTCTTGCGGTCTTCCATGGCCGCCTCCGAGATGCGGTCGTCGGCTCGGGTCGCGCCGCGCTCGGTGAGGGTGGACTGCGCCACCTCGCGCACGACGGCGCTGACGTCCACGGCATCCGACTCGACTGCGCCCGTGCAGCTCATGTCGCCCACGGTGCGGTAGCGCACGGTGCGCGACTCGACGAGTTCGTCGGGGCGCGGCTGAGAGACCTCGCCGACGGCGCGCCACATGCCGTCCCGGCGGAACACGTCGCGTTCGTGCGCGAAGTACAGCGGGGGGAGAGGGATGCTTTCGCGCTCGATGTAGCTCCACACGTCGAGCTCGGTCCAATTCGAGATCGGGAAGGCGCGGACGTGCTGGCCGGGCGTGTGCCGGCCGTTGTACAGGCTCCACAGTTCGGGCCGCTGGTTGCGCGGGTCCCACTGACCGAACTCGTCGCGCAGAGAGATGATCCGCTCCTTCGCCCGCGCCTTGTCTTCGTCGCGGCGGGCACCGCCGAACACGGCGTCGTGGCGCCCCGCGGCGATCGCGTCGAGCAGCGGCAGGGTTTGCAGCGGGTTGCGGGTGCCGTCGGCGCGCTCGGCGAGGCGGCCGTCGTCGATGTAGTCCTGCACGTGGGCGACTTCGAGGCGGATGCCGAGCCGCTCGACGGTCTCGTCGCGGAAGGCCAGCACCTCGGGAAAGTTGTGGCCCGTGTCGACGTGCAGCACCGGGAACGGCACCTTGCCGGGCCAGAACGCCTTCGCCGCGAGGTGCAGCACGACGACGGAGTCCTTGCCGCCGGAGAACAGCAGCACCGGCCGCTCGAACTCGGCGACGACCTCGCGGATGATGTGGATCGACTCGGACTCGAGCACGTCGAGGGCGTCGAGCCCTTCGTCTCGTCGCTTCGCTCCTCGCTCAGGGACCGGATCGGTCGCTGAGCGAGCGGAGCGAGACGAAGCGTCAGGAACCGCAGAGCGAGGCGCCGCGTCGGGGACCGTCGTCGCGCTGGTCTCAGTCATAGGTGCAGCCCGCATTCGGTCTTGGAGAGCCCGGCCCAGCGCCCGGACCGGGGATCTTCGCCGGCGGCGACCGGCTTGGTGCACGGCTCGCACCCGATCGACGGGTATCCGTTGGTCACGAGCAGGTTCACCGGCACCTGGTGCGCGCCCGCGTAGTCGAGGAGGTCGTCGAAGGTCCAGGCCGCGACCGGGTTCACCTTCACCAGCCCGTTGCGCTCGTCCCACTGCACGAGCGGCGTGTTGGTGCGGGTGGGCGCCTCTTCGCGGCGAACGCCCGTGAACCACACTTCGTAACCGGCGAGGGCGTCGTGCAGTGGCGCGACCTTGCGGCGTGCGCAGCACAGGGCGGGGTCGCGGGAGAAGAGCTTCTCGCCGAACTCGGCATCCTGCTCGGCGACGGTCTGGTCGGGCAGCACATCGACGATCCGCACGTCGAGCGCGCGCCCGACCTCGTCGCGCGTGAACCGGGTCTCGGCGAAGTGGTAGCCGGTGTCGAGGAAGAGCACGTCCACCCCGGGGAGCTGCTCGGCCACGAGGTGGGGGAGGGCGGCGTCGGCCATCGAGCAGGCGACGGCCGCGGCATCCGTCCCGAAATTGGCGGCGACCCACGCGATCACCTCGGCGGGGGATGCCTCGGCGGCGTCCGAGCCGGCGGGTGCCAGGCTGCGGAGTTCGCGCTCGCCGCGCTCGGCGATGGCGCGCAGTTCGTCGGCGCTCCGCCGGGTGGCGGCGCGCGGGGCCAGCGAAACGGTCATTGGAGACTCTCCTCGTCGGCTCGGTGGGCCCATTGGGCGAAGCTCTCGTCGGCTGCGGCGTCCCGCTCGGCGAGGAAGCGCTTGACGACCCGGTCGACGTAGTCGGCGATGCCGTCGGCGGCGACCTTGAGCCCGCGCACCGTACGGCCGAGGCCGGGCTCGTCGCGGTCGGCGTTCACGAGCCCGCCGCCGAGGTGCACCTGGTAGCCCGGCACCTGTTCGCCGTCGATCGTGACGAGCTGACCCTTCAGCCCGATGTCGGCCGTCTGGATGCGCGCGCACGAGTTCGGGCAGCCGTTGACATGGAGCGAGATCGGATGCGGCAGCTCGAACTGGGCGAGGCGCTCTTCGAGATCGAGCACGGCCGTCGTCGCGTAGGCCTTGGTCTCGACGATCGCGAGCTTGCAGAACTCGATGCCGGTGCACGCGATGGTGCCGCGGCGGATGAGGCTCGGGCGGGCGGAGAGGCCCAGTTCGTCGAGGCCGGCGATGAGCGACTCGACGCGGTCCTCGGGGATGTCGAGGATTACGACCTTCTGGTGCGGGGTCGTGCGCAGGCGGGTCGAGCCGTGCTCCTCGATGAGGTCGGCGAGCTTCGAGAGGATCGGGCCCGAGACGCGGCCGACGATGGGCGTCGCCCCCACGTAGAAGCGGCCGTCCTTCTGCCGGTGCACGCCGACGTGGTCGCCCTGCGTCTTGGGCTTCGGGGCCGGCGGGCCGTCGGGGAGCTCGTACCCCAGGTACTCGTCCTGCAGGATCTGCCGGAACTTCTCGGCCCCCCACTCGGCGAGCAAGAACTTCAGCCGCGCCTTGTTGCGCAGGCGCCGGTAGCCGTAGTCGCGGAAGATCTGCGCGACGCCGTGCCACGCGTCGGCCACGCGCTCCGGGGCAACGAATACGCCAAGACGCTCGCCGAGGCGCGGGGTCGTGGACAGGCCACCGCCGACCCACAGGTCGTAGCCGATGCCGAGGTCGGGGTGCTCGATGGCGACGAATGCGACGTCGTTGATCTCGTGCACGACATCCTGGCTCGGGTGGCCCGTGATCGCCGACTTGAACTTGCGCGGGAGGTTCGCGAGCGAGTCGTCGCCGATGAAGCGGGACGTGATCTCGTCGATCTGCGGGGTCGGGTCGATGAGCTCGTCGGCCGCGATGCCGGCGACCGGCGACCCGAGCACGACGCGGGGCACGTCGCCGCATGCCTCGGTCGTGCCGAGGCCGACGCCCTCGAGGCGCCGCCAGATCTCGGGCATCGCCTCGACCTGGATCCAGTGCAGCTGAATGTTCTGCCGGTCGGTGAGGTCGGCGGTGTCGCGCCCGAACTCGCTCGAGATGCCGGCGATCACGCGGAGCTGCTCGGTGGTGAGCTGCCCGCCGTCGATACGCACGCGCAGCATGAAGAACTCGTCTTCGAGCTCGTGCGGCTCGAGCTGGGCGGTGCGCCCGCCGTCGATGCCGGGCTTGCGCTGCGTGTAGAGGCCCCACACGCGGAAACGTCCGTGCAGATCGGTCGGATCGATCGACGCGAATCCGCCCTTCGAGTAGATGTTCTCGATGCGGTCGCGGACGCTCAGGCCGTTGTCGACCTGCTTCCACTCCTCATTGCCGTTGAGCGGCGCGGTGCCGTCGATCTTCCACTGGCCGTTGGGGCGCGTCGAGGGGCGCGGGGGCCGCGCGGCGCCCGCGCGCGCCGCAGGACGCGCCGCGGTCTCTGCCGCGGCGGCGGGAGTCGTTTCGTGCAGCGTCACAATGGGCCTTCCGGAGGTGCCTTCGCCCGATCGGCTGGGCGCGGCGATACCACGCCGATTGTGCGACGCTAAGCGACGGTTCCGGCGTTCGACAAATTCCGGTCACGAAGCGTTGCACATCGCCACATTGCGACACATTGGTTCCCTTCGTACCGCGAATGCGCTAGGGAGCGGGTTGGCGGGCGTACGCGACGGTGAGCTCCCGCCCCGCGATGTCCCAGTCCGGCCGCTTACCGGTGCCGGTAACCCGGCTCAAGTGGGACATGCCCGCCCCTCACCAGCACGATGTCCCAGTTCGGCCGCTTACCGGCGCCGGGATCCCGGCTCAAGTGGGACATGCCCGCGGGGTGGCACGCGGGTGTGTCGAAGGCCAGCAACACCGGCCCACAGCCGGTGACCGCGTGCCGCGCGCAGGGGCGAGTCGGCAGCCGCCGGTTGTGCGCCTCCCTCTGAGTCACTTCGTCACCAGTGAGCTTGAATGCGGTGCGCTGCGCGCGCTGCGCGTGCGTCGGGGTTCAGTCCGCCGTACTCAGGCGCCGGACGCCGCCGCGTACCGGTCGAGCACGATCTCGACGAGTTGCCGCGGCACGGGGCGGCCGGCGATCAGCAGCGGCGGGGTGACGACATCCGCCCCGGCCTTGTCGATGAGCCCCTGGAAAAATCCTTCGGCCAGGAGGTAGCTCACGGCGACGACCCGCCGGCCGGGATGTGCCGCGCGCGCGTCGGCGACGGCGTCGCCCAGGCGCGGCGAACTGGCGGAGAGGAAGCCGATGCGGATGTCGCGGCCCGCGCGGGCGGCGAAGCGCTCGGCCGTCGTGTGACAATCCCGCACCGCGCGGGCGTCGCTCGAGCCGGCGACAGCGAGCACGAGCACGTCGTCGTCGCGGACGCCCGCGCGCTCGCACCTTTCGAGCAGAACGTCGATGAGCAGGTCGTCCGGACCGAGCGCGCCGGCCAGCTGCACGGGGCGGTCATCGGCTGCCTTGACTGCATCGGTCAGGTCGACGTGCACGTGGTAGCCGGCGGAGAGGAGCAGCGGCACGATGACCGCGGGTTCGCCGGGCTGCAGTGTCGCGAGGGTCGCGGGAACGTCGGGCTGCTCGACATCGACGTGGCCGAGGCGCACGGTCGGACCGTTGGGGAGCGCCGCCTCGACGGCGTCGCGCAGGCCTTTCACGGCCGCGCGACCCTCCGCCGAGGACGTGCCATGGGAGATCGCGACGAGGGCCGGGGTCTGCGCGGACATGCCTTCATGCTGACACATCCCCCTCGCCGGTTCGGCGAGGGGGATGTGTGTGATCCTCGGCCCGGTCGCGGACCTGTCGGGCGTCGACCCTTCGCCATGCTCCGCGCCCATCGGGTGAGGTCAGGCCTCCGTGGTGGGGGCCGCGGGAGCCGCGCCCGTCGAGCCGCGATCGTGACGGTGACCGCGCCCGAAGCCACGGCCGTAACCACGCCCGTGCCCGTAGCCGCGGCCGTGCCCAGCGCCGGGCGCATCGCCGGGCGCATCGCCACGGTCGTAGCCATGGTCGAAGCCACGGTCGTAGCCACCGCGGTGGCCGCAGTCGCCGTGACCATGCCCGACGTGCCCGAGGTGCCCGAAGGGCCCGAAGTGTCGGCCGTGGTCGAAGTGACCGTAGTCCTCGTGACCGTGCCCGGCGTGCCCGAAGTGGCCGAAGTGCCGACCGTGGTCGAAGTGGTCGTAGTCGCCGTGACCGCGACCGAAGCGGCCGCGGTGGCCGATGGGTCCGAAGTGACCGTCCCGGCCGCGGCGGTGCCCGCGCCGGCCGCGACCGAAGCCGCGTGCCTCGTCGTCGCCCTCACCCAGCTCGGCCGCGATGGCCTGGAGCGTTGCGAGAGTCGTGGCGAAGTCCTCGGCGGGCACCGCGCCCGCGACGCGGGCCCGGAAGTCGGCGACCTTCGCACCGATGCGCTCGAAGGCCGTGCGGCCCTCGTCGGTCAGAGCCCAGGAACCGGGAGTGCCGGTGACCCAGCCCCGCTCCACGAGCGCGCGGAGGCGGCGTCCGCCACGTTCCAGGCGTTTCGTCAGCGGTCCGGCCTCGATCGTGCCGGCGATCGCGTTGAGGATCATCCAGTCCCGCCGGTCGAGGCCGTCGGCCTCGAGCAGGATGCTGAACTCGCGAGTGATGCGGGCGTCGACGACGCGGAGCCAGAACCCCAGGGGGCGTTCCTTGGCCGGGCCGGAGCCCGCGGCGTCGTACTGGGTGCTGTCGTTGTGCTGTGTGTTGTCTTCAGAGGTGTTCTGTGTGTTGTCTTCAGGGGTGTTCATTGCGGGAATCCTTTCGGAGCGCCTGTCGGCGCCGTCATTTACATGTCAAGATGCATGCACATGTAGTGTGACATGCAACTTCGATGCATGTCAAGTCGCATGTAATCTGGTTCGGTGAGCGAATCGGATGACGCGGCCAGACTCGCCGAGCAGATCGCGGCCGCGCTGGCACAGCTGCGCGGCCCGCGCCCCTCGCGCGGCGCCGGCTTCCCGCCCGGCGATCACCGCGGCTGGGGTCCCCGCGGCCCGTTCGAGCACGGCCCGCACCACTCGCACATGCACGAGCCCCACTCCCGGGGCTCCGGCCACGCCGGCCCGTGGCGCGGAGACCAGGGCCCGATGGGCCGCTTCGCGGCCCGCTTCCGGCTTCTCGAGGCCTTGGCCGCAGCATCCACCCCGCTCTCGGTGAGCGAGATCGCCGAGCGCATCGGCGTCGATCAGCCGCGGGCGAGCCGGCTCGTGCAGGCCACGGTCCAGGCGGGACACGCGCGTCGCGAGGCCGACGAGAACGACGCTCGTCGCACGAACATCCTGCTGACCGACGAGGGGCGGGCGATCGTCGCCCAGACCCGCGGCGCGCGCATCGGGGCGGTCCAGACGGCGCTGGCCGGCTTCACTCCGGAGGAGCGTGCGCAGCTCGCCGCGCTGCTCGCCCGTCTCGCGGAGGCCTGGCCCAAGGGCGACCCGCGCGGCTGACGCGCGCGCCCGTTGGGCGATGCCCCGTCAGCGCGAGGCTCAGCCGCGCGGAGCCCGCGCGGGGAATCTCACGAGCAGCAGCAGACCGAGGCCCGCCGCGAGCACGATCGCGATGCCCAGGATCCCCCAGTAGGTGGCGCCGAACGTCACGATGAAGATCGTCCAGAGCGCCGGCGCGAGGAAGCTGGCGACTCGCCCAGTCGTCGCGTAGAGACCGAACACCTCGCCCTGCATGCCCTCGGGAGTCACGCGGGCGAGCAGCGACCGGCTCGCGGCCTGGGCCGGTCCGACGAACGCCGAGAGGCTGAGCCCGCCGATCCAGAAGACCACTTTGCCGGCGTCGTGGAACAAGAAGACGAGCAGGGCCATCGCCACCAGGCCCGTGAGCGCCGTGATGATCACCGCGCGCGCACCGAAGCGGTCATCGAGGCGACCCGCGACGATCGTCGAGATGCCGGCGACGACGTTCGCGGCGATCGCGAAGATCAGCACCTCGTTGGTCGTGAAGTGGAACGCGACGGCCGCCAGCACCCCGCCGAAGGCGAACACTCCCGCGAGCCCATCGCGGTACACGGCGCTCGCGAGCAGGAACCAGAAGGTCGGCCGGTGCACGCGGTAGAGCGCGACGATGTCCTTCACCAGCACCACGTAGCTCTGGAAGAAGCCGACCTTCGTCGGCTCGAGCGGCGTCGGCAGCGAGGGCACGTTCAGAAAGAGCGGGATGGAAAACAGGATGGTCCAGACCCCGCACCCCACCGCGATGAGCCGGTAGGCGAGGCCGTTGGAGGTGTCGAGCCCGAACCAGTCCGCGAAGGTCAGCGCGATGACGATCGTGAGGGCCACGATCCCGCCGATGTATCCGAGACCCCAGCCGAGGCCGCTGACCTTGCCGATGGTTCTGGGTGTGGAGACCTGCACGAGCATCGCGTTGTAGTTCACGCCCGCGATCTCCGACACCACGGCGCCCAGCGCCAGCACGATCGCGCCGTACCAGAAGTACGCGGGGTCGGCGAAAGTGAAGAACAGCGCGAACTGCACGAGGGCCAAGAGCATGGTGAAGGCGAACAGCCAGCGCTTGCGGTGGCCCGAGCGGTCGGCGGTCTGCCCCAGCACGGGGGCGAGCAGCAGAATCAGGATGCCGGCGACCGTGGTCGCGAGGCCGTACCCGCTCGAGAGTTCGGCAAGCGCGGTTTCGCGCACCGGGTCGGACTCGGGGAGTGCCCCGATCTCGGCCGGCAGGAAACTGTCCGACACGAGGTAGAGCGAGGCGAACACGAACGTGAGCAGAACGGAGTTGAAGGGCTGCGTCGCCCAGTCCCACAATGCCCAGGAGGTGACCTGCCTGCGGGGGATCGGATCCTCGGACCCCGTGTCTTGGAAGACCGCGCCGATCGCGCCGATGGCGCCCGTGTCGGCGGCCGCCGGCGGGGTGCGGACGGCGTGCGCAGCCGAGGGGTCCGGATCGCTCATGTCGGTCACGCTAGAGCCTTTCGGTGAACGGCGGATGGCGCCGACGCGCGTGCAGCATTGTCGCCGCGCGTCGTCAGGCTACATCCACCCCACCGCGACTCCGGCGCGGACCGGTGCCATGATGTACGCATGCCAGCCCACGTTGAGCGCGCCGTGCTGCCCGGCATCGGCATCAGACATGACATCGTCACCGATGCGGGGAGGCGACTCTCCGTGCTCAACCTGCGCGACGGCGGCCGCGAACTCGCCCTCGCCGACGAGGACGATCCCGACCGTGCCAGCGAGACCATCGAGCTGACCGACGACGAAGCCATTGCGCTCTCGGAGGTGCTCGGCGGCTCGGTGATCCTCACGCAACTCGCCGGACTGCGCGAGCAGGTCGCGGGACTATCGATCGAGCAGATCCCCATGCGCGCCGATTCGCCCTTCGTCGGCCATCCGCTCGGCGACACGAAGGCCCGCACCCGGACGCGGTGCTCGATCGTCGCGATCGTGCGCGAGAGCGAAGTGCTCCCTGCCCCGGGGCCGGCCGATCTGCTCCAGAGCGGCGACACGGTCGTCGCCGTCGGCACGCGCGACGGCCTCGATCATCTCGTTCGCATCATCGCCGGAAGCTGACAGGCGGGATGGACCACGGCGCGCTCGTTCTCATCGAAATCGGCGCGCTGATCCTCGGGATCGGCCTGCTGAGCCGACTCGCGTCGCGGCTGGGGATCTCCCCGATCCCGCTCATCCTGGTCGGGGGCCTCGCGTTCGGCGAGGGCGGGCTCTTGCCCTTCACGCAGGGCGAGGAGTTCATCGAGATCGGCGCCGAGATCGGGGTGATCCTCCTGCTGCTGATGCTCGGCCTGGAATACACCGCGCAGGAGCTGGTCGGCAACCTGAAGACGTCGAAGGCGGCCGGCCTCTTCGACATGGTGCTGAATGCGCTTCCCGGCGCCCTGCTCGCACTCGTGCTGGGCTGGGGTCCGGTCGCGGCGGTGGCCATGGGCGGCATCACGTGGGTCTCCTCCTCCGGCGTCATCGCCAAGATGCTCCAGGACCTCGGCCGCCTGACCAACCGTGAGACACCCGTCGTGCTGTCGATCCTCGTCATCGAAGATCTCGCGATGGCGTTCTACCTCCCCGTGCTGACCGCGCTCCTGATCGGGGTGGAGCTCGGGGCGGGCACCTTGTCGGTCATCATCGCGCTCGGCGTGGTCACGCTGATCCTCTGGGTCGCGCTTCGTCACGGTCGCTTCGTCTCGAGGCTCGTGTGGTCGAGCGACGCCGACGTGCTGCTGCTCTCGGTGCTCGGTCTCACGCTGCTCGTGGCGGGCCTTGCCGCGGGGGCGAACGTCTCCTCGGCGGTGGGGGCGTTCCTCGTCGGCATCGCCATCTCGGGTCCGGCGGCCACGCACGCCCAGCGCGTGCTCACACCGCTGCGCGACCTGTTCGCCGCGGTGTTCTTCCTCTTCTTCGGATTATCGACCGATCCGCACGATCTCGTGCCGATGCTCGTGCCGGCGCTCGTGCTCGCGATCGTGACGATGGGCACGAAGCTGCTCACCGGCTACCTCGCCGCCCGCCGCGCGGGCATCGCCGAGGCCGGGCGATGGCGCGCCGGTTTCGCACTCATGCCGCGCGGGGAGTTCTCGATCGTGATCGCCGGACTCGCCGTCGCGGCCGGTATCGATCGGTCGCTGGCCGCGCTCGCGACGGCATACGTCCTGATCACGATGATCGCGGGACCGCTCCTCGCCCGCATCCCCGACTCGCGCCGGTTCATGGCGGCGACCAAGCGCGTGCAGGCGAATCGGCGCGCCCGTCAGGCGGCCTGAGCTTCCGCGCGTGCGCAAGTTGAGTCGAGTGCTATCAACTTCATTTTGACAGGCGCGGCACGCGGGACTATCGTTGAGTCATCGCGGCTCAACCCTTCGACCCGGCTCAGGCACCACGGGCGCAGCCGCCCTCAGACATCACAGAAACCCCGGGGTCCGGCATCCGCCCGCCCCTGAACAAGCAAGGAGAGACACATGGCCCGTGCAGTGGGAATCGACCTCGGTACGACGAACTCGGTCGTCAGCGTTCTGGAGGGCGGCGAGCCCAAGGTCATCGCGAACGCCGAAGGCTTCCGCACCACTCCCTCGGTGGTCGCGTTCACCAAGGACGGTGAGGTGCTCGTCGGTGAGACCGCCAAGCGCCAGGCCGTCACGAACGTCGACCGCACCGTGGCCAGCGTCAAGCGGCACATGGGCACCACGTGGAACTTCGACGTCGACGGCAAGAAGTACACGCCGCAGGAGATCTCGGCGCGCATCCTGGGCAAGCTCAAGCACGACGCCGAGGAGTACCTGGGCGACACGGTGACGGATGCCGTCGTCACGGTGCCCGCGTACTTCAACGACGCCGAGCGCCAGGCCACGAAAGAGGCCGGCGAGATCGCGGGCCTCAACGTGCTGCGCATCATCAACGAGCCCACGGCCGCCGCCCTCGCCTACGGCCTCGACAAGGGCAAGGAGGACGAGCTCATCCTCGTCTTCGACCTCGGTGGCGGAACGTTCGACGTGTCGCTGCTCGAGGTGGGCAAGGACGACGACTTCTCGACCATCCAGGTGCGCGCGACCGCCGGTGACAACCGCCTCGGCGGCGACGATTGGGACCAGCGCCTCGTCGACTTCTTCATCAAGCAGTTCAAGGACACCACCGGTGTCGACGTCTCGGGCGACAAGATCGCCCTGCAGCGCCTCAAGGAGGCCGCGGAGCAGGCGAAGAAGGAGCTCAGCTCCTCGATGTCGACGAGCGTGAACCTGCCGTACCTCTCCCTCACCGAGAACGGCCCCGTGTCGCTCAGCGAGACGATCACGCGCGCCAAGTTCGAGGACCTCACGAAGGACCTGCTCGATCGCACCAAGAAGCCCTTCGAGGACGTCATCCGCGAGGCCGGCATCAAGGTCGGCGAGATCGACCACGTCGTGCTGGTCGGCGGTTCGACGCGCATGCCCGCCGTCAGCGACCTCGTGAAGCAGGAGACCGGCAAGGACGCGAACAAGGGCGTCAACCCCGATGAGGTCGTCGCCGTCGGCGCCGCGCTGCAGGCCGGTGTGCTGAAGGGCGAGCGCAAGGACGTCCTGCTCATCGACGTGACCCCCCTGAGCCTCGGCATCGAGACCAAGGGCGGCATCATGACGAAGCTCATCGAGCGCAACACCGCCATCCCGACCAAGCGCAGCGAGACGTTCACGACGGCTGACGACAACCAGCCGTCTGTGGCGATCCAGGTGTTCCAGGGCGAGCGCGAGTTCACCCGCGACAACAAGAACCTGGGCACCTTCGAGCTGCAGGGCATCGCCCCGGCACCCCGTGGTATCCCGCAGATCGAGGTCACGTTCGACATCGACGCGAACGGCATCGTGCACGTGCACGCCGAGGACAAGGGCACCGGCAAGACCCAGTCGATGACGATCACCGGCGGCTCCGCGCTTCCGAAGGACGAGATCGACCGGATGATGCGCGAGGCCGAGCAGCACGCCGAGGAGGACAAGAAGCGCCGCGAGGACGCCGAGACTCGCAACCAGGCTGAGTCGCTGGTCTACCAGACCGAGAAGTTCGTCAAGGAGAACGACGAGAAGCTCCCGGCCGACGTCAAGGACGGCGTGAACGCCGCCCTCGGGGAGGCCCAGGAGGCGCTCAAGGGCACCGACAC
>NZ_DATMIO010000110.1:0-27744 GCF_035554235.1 Microbacterium sp.
CGCGGTGCGAGCTCGTGGAGCGTGCGTATGAGCTCAGCCTCGCGCTGGAGGTCGAGTGGCGCCGGACGGCCGGCGAGCTCCCCGTAGACCACCTGGTACTCGGAGCCGTCGAACGAGAGCTCCGGCTCGCCGGCGAGGTAGATCGTCTCGCCGTGGCCCCACGTTGCCGGCATCGCGCGCACGTCAGCGACGAGACCGACGCAGCCGACGACCGGCGTGGGGTGGATCGAGCGTCCGTCCGTGTCGTTGTAGAGCGAGACGTTGCCCGAGACGACCGGGATCCCGAGCGCCTCGCAGGCGGCGGACATGCCCTCGATCGTCTCGGCCAGCTCCCACGCGATCTCCGGCTTCTCGGGGCTGCCGAAGTTGAGGCAGTCGGTGACGGCCGTCGGGATCGCGCCGGTGACGGCGACGTTGCGGTAGGCCTCGGCGAGCGCAAGCTTCGCGCCCTGGTACGGATCGAGCTGGCAGAACCGGCCGTTGCAGTCGGTGGCGATGGCGAAGCCGAGGCCGGACTCCTCGTCGACGCGGATCATGCCGGCGTCGTCGGGGAACGACAGTGCGGTGTTGCCCATGACGTAGTAGTCGTACTGGTTCGTCACCCACGACGTGTCGGCGAGGTTCGGGCTGGCGAGCAGCTGCGTGAACTGGGCGCGCAGCGTGTCGGGATCGTCGGTGCGGGGAAGGGCGCTCGCCGAGTCGTCGCGGAGCGCGTCGATCCAGTCGGGGTAGGCGACAGGGCGCTCGTAGACGGGGCCGTCGACGGCGACCGTCGACGGGTCGACGTTCACGATCTCTTCGCCGTGCCAGTGGATGACGAGGCGTCCGTTGCCGGTGACCTCGCCGAGCACGCTGGTCTCGACATCCCACTTCGTCGTCACCGCGAGGAAGTCATCGAGCTTCTCGGGTGCGACGATCGCCATCATGCGCTCCTGCGACTCCGACATGAGGATCTCTTCGGGCGTGAGCGTGGGGTCGCGCAGCAGCACCTTCTCGAGGTCGACGAACATGCCGCTGCCGCCGTTGGCGGCGAGCTCGGAGGTCGCGCACGAGATGCCGGCCGCGCCGAGGTCCTGGATCGCCTCGACGAGGTCGTCGCGGTACAGCTCGAGGCAGCACTCGATGAGCACCTTCTCGGCGAACGGATCGCCCACCTGCACGGCGGGGCGCTTGGTGGGGCCGGCCGAGTCGAAGGAGTCCGACGCGAGAATGGATGCTCCGCCGATGCCGTCGCCGCCGGTGCGGGCGCCGAACAGCACGACCTTGTTGCCGGCGCCGCTCGCGTTGGCGAGCTTGATGTCTTCGTGGCGCATCACGCCGACCGCGAGGGCGTTGACGAGCGGGTTGCCCTGGTACACCGCGTCGAACACCGTCTCCCCGCCGATGTTGGGCAGGCCGAGGCAGTTGCCGTAGAACGAGATGCCGCTCACGACGCCGTGCACGACGCGCGCCGTGTCGGGGTCATCGATCGCGCCGAAGCGCAGCTGGTCCATGATCGCGACCGGACGGGCGCCCATCGAGATGATGTCGCGGACGATGCCGCCGACGCCGGTCGCGGCGCCCTGGAACGGCTCGATGTAGCTCGGGTGGTTGTGGCTCTCGACCTTGAACGTGACGGCCCAGCCCTCGCCGACATCCACCACGCCCGCGTTCTGGCCCATGCCGACCATGAGCTTCTCGCGCATCTTGGGGCTGACCTTCTGGCCGAACTGGCGCAGGTAGATCTTGCTTGATTTGTACGAGCAGTGCTCCGACCACATGACCGAGTACATCGCGAGCTCACCGCTCGTGGGGCGGCGCCCGAGGATCTCGCGGATCTGCGCGTACTCGTCGGGCTTCAAACCCAGGGCGGCGTACGGCTGCTCCCGGTCGGGGGTGGCGACGGCGTTGGCGACGGTGTCTGCACGGGATGCCGCTGGCGCGGCCTGGGGGGTGGGGATTGTCACGCGGCTGAACTCCAAGATCGCGGGGATGCCGGACGAAGGCCAAGTCTAGTTGGGCGAGGTGGGAGGAACCGCTCCGGGTGGCGTGCCGGGGGGCGGCGGTGATGCGCGGTTGGGGGTCAGCGGTTTCCGACACGCGGGGCCTTGCGTGGTACCGGCATCCTGCGTAATATACAACCAAATGGTTGCATATCTTGAAGCGAGCGAGCTGACCGATGACGAGACCGATCGCGTCTTCCAGGCGCTCGCGACGGCGACGCGACGCGACATCCTCCGTCGCACGATCGAGGGTGAGCAGTCGATATCGGCGCTCGCGTCGGCGTACGACATGTCGTTCACCGCGGTGCAGAAGCACATCGGCGTGCTCGAGGCCGCGGGTCTCGTCATCAAACGCGCCGAGGGTCGCGAACGCCTTGTCCGGGCAGATCCGACCATGATCGCCCGCGCCCGCGCGCTGCTGACGCGCTACGAAGAGCTCTGGCGGGCGCGCATCGATCGCCTCGACATCCTGCTCGCCGCGCAGCCCTCGCCGCCTTCCGCTCCGCATCCGTCCGACAAGTCCAGAGAAGACAAACCGTCCGAAGAAGGAGACTGACATGCCCGTCACCGAAGTCAACACCGATCCCGAAGCCCTCACGATGACGCTCATCGCCGACTTCGCCGCTCCCGTGGAGCGCGTCTGGCACGCGTTCACCGATCCGCGCCAGCTCGAGCTGTTCTGGGGTCCCCCCGGTTGGCCGGCGACGTTCACCGCGTTCGACCTGACCGTTGGAGGGCGAGCGCTCTACAACATGACGAGCCCCCGGGGAGAGAAGTCCGGCGGATCGTGGGAGTTCCTCGCGATCGACGCTCCGCGGCGGCTCGAGGTGCTCGACGCCTTCGCGAGCGACGACGGTGAGCCGCTTGAGGGGATGCCGGTCATGCGCGTCACCTACGCGTTCGACGAGTCCGAGGCCGGAACGAGACTGACGAACGTGACCTACTTCGCGACGGCCGAGGCCCTGGAGCAGGCCGTGTCGTTCGGGGCCGCCGAGGGCTCGAAGATGGCGATCAACCAGCTCGACCGCGTGCTGGAGGGGCTTCGCGCCTACGCGCAGGGCAAGGGCACGCAGACCGAGGTGCTCGATGACACGCACGTGAGCATCACGCGCCTGATCGACGGGCCGCGCGAGCTCGTGTGGCGCGCGCACCACGACCCCGAGCTGATGCGGCGCTGGCTGCTCGGGCCCGACGGCTGGCAGATGACGGTGTGCGAGGTGGATCCGACCGTGGGCGGCCGGTACCGCTACGCGTGGGCGCCCGATGAGGGCACCGAGGGCGCCGCCTTCGGTTTCGACGGCGAGACCCTGCTGATCGACGAGCCGCGGCGCGCGGTGACGACCGAGCACATGACCGGCACCGACTACCCCTCCACCCTCAACGACCTGAACCTGCGGGAAGAGGACGGCGCGACGCTGATCACCCTCCTCATCGAATACCCCGACAAGGAGACGCGCGACATGGTGCTCGCGACGGGGATGACGGAGGGCATGGAGACCAGCTACGCCCGGCTCGAGGGGATTCTCGCGAACGCCTGAGCGAGGCGGGCGAGGCCGGACCCGCGGGTCACTCGCTGCCCAGCATCCGCACCCCCTCGATCACGGCCCGATGCGTCTCGGCAGACCCGAGCACGCGGAAGTGCCCGACGCCCGGCACCTGCACGTTCGTCGCACCCTCGAGCACGCTGCCGCCGGGGATGTGCGGGTCGTAGCGGCCGAAGATCGAGACGATGCGGCCGTTCACCGACGACTCGTTTCCGAGCATCACGATGGTGTCGTCGTTGGGGAGGAAGGCGCGGATGCTGGGCACGATGAACAGGCCGGCGAGAGAGGAACCCCCGAACGGCGTGCAGATCGCGACCAGCCCGCGGAGGCCGAGCGGTTCGACGTCGCCCCCGGTCGGTGCCGGAGCGCTCGCCGCCGCCTCGGCGGGGTCGCCGCCGGTGACCGCCTCGATCGCCGCGGCGGTCGCCGCGCCCGATGCGACGAGCAGGTGCTTGCCGATCAGTCCGCCCTTGCTGTGCGCCACGAGCACGCGCCCGGCGGCCGGGGCGGGGTGCTTCGCGAGGGTCCGGCCGAGCCGCTCGGATGTCTGCACGATGCCGCGCCGGTTGGAGCCGAGGCCGTGCACCACGCTCACGCGGTGTCCGGCGTCGCTGAGCGCGTCACCGAGGGGGCGCAGGAAGGTCCAGTGCTCGTACACCCCGGGCAGCAGCACGATCTCGGGGAGCGAATCCGACCCCGAACGCCAGGCGGCGGGCGCGGGCCGACGGCCGGCGATCGACCACGGCGGCCGCAGGATCGCGAGCTGCCGGCGCGCGGCGTAGACGTAGTCGAGCGCCCACCACCAGGCATGCGCGAGACGCGACGGCCGCGCGGGCGGGGTCGCGTCATCGGCCGGATCCATGAGCCGAAGTCTACGAGCCGGGCCAGGGGGCTGTCGGGCGCGGAGTCAGGCCGGCCTCGTGCGGGCGTCAGACTCGGCCCGGAGCACGCGTCACGCCGGCGCGGGGACGCGGATCCGGCGCGCGGTGGACGGCGCCGGGGTCGACGGTGCCGGGGTCGATGGCGCCGGGGTCGATCGGGACGGATGGCGGACACCCACGCCGAGCTCGGGGGCCGGTGGCAGCGCGCGCGCCTCACCGACGGTCAGCCGCGCCAAGGCCGGGTGGCTCCGCACGAGCGCGCCGATGGAGCGGATCAGCGCGACGGCACCCGGCGGGCGGGTCCAGGGCGCGTCGCCGGCGCGGGCGGTCAGGCCCGCCTCGACGGCGAGCAGCGCGTCATAAGGGAGCGGCAGCGCGTCGTCTCGGGCGATCGCGTCGAGCACGTCGGCAACAGTCCAATTATCGGCAATTGGACTGTGCGCGAGGTTCGTGGTGTCCATTTGCCAAGATTGGCAGATATTGGCTTGTATCGAGCGGGCCAATCTGAGAAGCGTGGACCTACTCGTCCCGGGGGGCCAGCCACTCGCGGGCGGCGACCACGAGGTTCGCGACGCCGTTGTCGAGCGTCGGCTGCAGCACGGGCGCATAGAACGGCGAGTGGTTCGTCGGGATGTCGCGCTCGACCGTGCCGGCGGCGGTGGCCTCCGCGAACGCCTTCGGGTCGACCCCGCCCCAGAACCAGAAGACGAGGGGCACACCCGCCTCGCGCGCGAACCACGAGACATCCTCGCTGCCCGTGAACATGCCGGGGTCGATGACGGTTCCCTCGCCGAAGGCGCGGTGGAAAGCGGCGGTGAGACGCGCGGTGGCATCGTGGTCGTTGATCGTCGGCGGCAGTGTGTGGTCGGTCGTGATCGTGGGCGGGGTCTCCACCCCGGATGCCGCGGCTTCGGCGTTCACGATGCGCTCGACCTTCGCGAGCACGCGCTCGCGCGCCGCGTCATCGGGGTAGCGCAGGCTCAGCTCGAGCCTCGCCTCGGCGGGGATTATGTTGTTCTTGAGTCCGGCGTGGATCGAGCCGACGGTCACGACCGCGACATCCCGCGGGTCGACCTCGCGCGACACGATCGTCTGCAGCCGCATGACGGTCGCCGCGGCGAGCACGATGGGATCGATCGTCGAGTGCGGGCGGGAGCCGTGTCCGCCGCGCCCGTAGAGCATCACGGTGATGCCGTCGGACGCGGCCATCTGGGTGCCGGGGCGCACGCCGATCGTGCCGGCGGGCAGCGGCGTCACGTGCTGGCCGAGCACGATGTCGGGGCGTGGGACGCGGTCGAACAGGTCGTCGGCGATCATCGCCTGCGACCCGGCGCCGTACTCCTCGGCGGGCTGGAAGAGCGCGACGACCGTGCCCGCCCACTCGTCACGGGTCGCGACGAGGCGCTCGATCGCGCCGATCAGGGCCGAGACGTGCATGTCGTGGCCGCACGCGTGCATGACCGGAACCTCGGTGCCCGCGGGATCCCGGCCGTGGGCGGTGCTGGCGTACTCGAGGCCCGTGCGCTCCTCGACCGGAAGCGCGTCCATGTCGGCGCGCAGCCAGACGACGGGGCCGTCGCCGGAGTTTCCTGAGCCCGTCGGAGGGTTGCGCAGCACCGCAGCGACTCCGGTGAGCCCGACGCCCTCGATAACCTCGAGGCCGAGGTCGCGCATGTGCTGTGCGGCGATGCCGGCGGTGCGCGTCTCCTGGAACGACAGCTCGGGATGCCGGTGCAGGTCGATGTAGAGGGACTCGAGGTCGATCGTCATGGCTCCGAGCCTAGACGGGCGTTACGTCCGCCAATCCGGGGGCCACCGTGGCGCCCTCCGCGCCGCGCGACCCCCGCCGCGCCACGGGTTTGGGGCGCATGAGTCACTTGGGGCACGGGTTTGGGGCGCATAAGTCACGTTGGGGCGGGGGAATTGCGCCCCAATGTTCGTGGGGCGCCCCAAACCCCGTGTGCGAGGTGCCGGTGTGCGAGGTGCCGGTGCGAGGTGCCCGTACGAGGTGCCCGTGTGCGAGGTGCCCGTGCGAGGTGCCCGTACGAGGTGCCCGTACGAGACGTGGCCCGGATGGCGAGACGTGGCCCGGACGGCTCGAGGTGGGCCGGACCGGCGCCCGGTGGCCCGGACGGCGCGAGGTGGGCCGGACCGGCGCCCGGTCAGTCAGCGTCGCGTCAGGCGCGCTCGAACCAGACCGTCGTGTCGGCCGGAACGGCCGTGCCGTCGAACGCCTCGCTCTGGATGAGAAACCCGACAGCACCCAGCTCGACCGCGGCGTCGCCGAGATTCGCGACCACGTCCAGCGCCCCGCGGCGGAAGGCCACGACATCCGGCCCGTATCCCTCCAGCCACTCGAGCTCGCCCGCGCCGAGCGAGAACCGCGCGCGCAGTTCGAGCAGTCGCGTGTAGAGGTTGAGCGTCGAGCGCGGGTCGGCCTGCTGCACGTCCCGGGCGAACGCCGCCCACTCCGCGGGCTGGGGCAGCCAGGAGGCACCGGTGTCGTTGAACCCGTGGGCGGCGCCCTCGGCGGTCCAGGGCAGCGGTACCCGGCATCCGTCTCGCCCATATCGTTCGCCCCCCGTGCGGAACCATGTCGGATCCTGGCGGGCGGCGTCGGGGAGGTCGATGACCTCGGGCAGGCCGAGCTCCTCGCCCTGGTAGAGGTAGGCCGAGCCGGGCAGCGCGAGCATGAGGGTCGTGGCCGCGCGGGCGCGGCGGAGGCCGACGTCGGCGATCGGCTTGCCGGGGGAGTCCGGCCCGATGCCGTAACCCTGAGGGTTCTCGGCCGTCAGCGCGAGCCGCGACGCATGCCGCACGACGTCGTGGTTCGACAGCACCCATGTGCTCGGGGCCCCGACCGCTCCGTAGGCGCGGATCGACCCGTCGATCACGGCGCGGAGGGCCGCGGCATCCCACTTGGTCTGGAGGTATTCGAAGTTGAACGCCTGATGCATCTCGTCGGGGCGCACCCAGAGGGCGGTCTTCTCGATCGTCGGAAGCCACGCCTCGGCGCACAGCGCGCGGTCGCCGTCGTACTCCGCAACGAGTTTGTGCCAGTCGCGGTAGACCTCGTGCACGCCCTCCTGCGCCCAGTACGGCACGTCGGATTCTTCGCCGCCCATCGACGCGGCGTCGGTGGGCGGCGTGTAGTCGGGCAGACCGTCGGCCTTGATCAGGCCGTGCGCCACATCGACGCGGAAGCCGTCGACTCCGCGGTCGAGCCAGAAGCGCAGGATGCGGCGGAACTCCTCCCACACGACCGGGTTCGACCAGTCGAAGTCGGGCTGGGACGCGTCGAAGATGTGCAGGTACCACTGGCCGGGCGTGCCGTCCGGGTTCGTGGTGCGGCTCCACGCGGGACCGCCGAAGACGGACTCCCAGTTGTTCGGGGGCAATTCGCCGGATTCGCCCTTGCCGTCCCGGAACAGGTAGCGGGCGCGTGCGGCGCTGCCCGGACCGGCCGCGAGGGCCTCCTGGAACCAGACGTGCTGGTCGCTCGAGTGGTTGGGCACCAGGTCGACGATGACGCGGATGCCGCGGGCATGGGCGGCGGACAGCATCGCGTCGAAGTCGTCCAGGGTGCCGAAGAGCGGGTCGACGTCGCAGTAGTCGGCGACGTCGTAGCCGGCGTCCTTCTGCGGGGAGGTCATGAACGGGCTCAGCCAGATCGCGTCGACGCCGAGTCGCTGCAGATCATCGAGGTGCTCGGTGACACCGGGCAGGTCGCCGACGCCGTCGCCATTCGCGTCCGCGAACGAGCGCGGATAGATCTGGTAGATGACGGCGGTGCGCCACCACTCGGAGCCGGGCATGGCGAGAGCGAGCTCGTCGGCGACTCCGAGCCCGGCGGCCTGCGTGAATGTCATCCGCCCAGGATAGGGCAAACGTTTGCAGGGTCTGGATGCGTGACGGGCGGCGGCTATCGTGACCGGATGGACGTCTCACCTCGCCCCGATCGCACTTCCGCCCTGCACCGCGCCGAGGCGCTGATCGCGACGATTCGCGACTACCCGGAGCCCGGGATCGTCTTCCGCGACTTGACGCCGCTTTTCGCAGACGCGGAGGCCCTCCACGACGTCATCGACGCGCTGATCGCCCCATTCGCGGGCACTTTCGACGCGGTAGCGGGAATCGAGGCGCGCGGGTTCGTGCTCGCGGGTGCGGCATCGCGTGCCGCGGGGGTTGGGCTCGTCCCGATTCGCAAGGCGGGCAGGCTTCCCCGAGAGCGGGTGTCTGCCGACTACGCCCTCGAGTACGGCGCGGCGACGATCGAGGCGCATCGCGGCGATCTGCCCGAGGGCTCGCGGGTGCTGCTCCTCGACGATGTGCTCGCGACCGGCGGGACGCTCCGTGCGGCGCACGAGATCGGTACCGCGCTCTGCTGGGATGTCGTCGGGACCGCGGTGGTGCTGGAGATCGAAGGGCTCGGCGGGCGGGACACCGTCGGGGCCGACCTGCACGCGGTCTTCGCGGCGTAGAGGTCAGTCCTCGCGGGCCGAGACCCGGCGTCCGCGGACGTAGACGCCGATGACAGCAGGCTCGCGCATCCCCATGAGCAGCGTGAACAGGTGCGACTCGGCGCCCCGCTCGGCCGCCGCGGCCAGGGACTCGCCGAATCCGGGCTGTGCCGCGGCATCCACGATCACGAAATCAGCTTCCTTGCCGACATCGAGGTTGCCGATCAGCGCCTCCTGGTCGAGCGCGCGGGCCCCCGCCAGGGTGCCGAGGAACAGCAGCTGCGCCGGGTGCAATGCCTGTGCGGCCGCGCCATCCTCGCTCATGTGCACCTTGTAGCAGTCGTTCAGCACCCGGGGGATGAGCCACTCGTCGCCCGCGCCGATATCGGTGCCGATCGCGACGTTCACACCCGTCGCGACCGTGCGGCGCCACGGCATCGTGCCGCTGCCGAGGAAGAGCTGCGAGCTCGGGCAATGCGCGATCGACGAGCCCGTCTCGGCGAGGCGATCGAGTTCGCGGTCGTGGCAGTGCACGGCGTGCGCCAGGATGCTGCGCCGGCCCAGCAGGCTTTCGCCGCCGGTGCGCGAGCCCGACAGGAACCGTCCGTCGTACGTGTCGAGGTAGCACTCCACGTCGTAGAGGTCGCGGACGGCCTGGGTCTCGCCGTCGCCGGGCCGGTCGTTCTCGTTGAGGTGGGTGTGGAAGTAGACGCCGTCGCCGCGCGCGTCGGCGTAGAGGTCGCCGATGCGGGCGAGCGTTTCGGTCGTGACGGAGAGGCTGAAGCGCGGGATGACGGCGACCTGGGCGAGCCCAGAACGCGCCTCGGACGCCGGACCGGCCGGATCCCGCCCGTGCCAGCGGGCGATCTCGTCGCGCGCGAGGCTGATCGCGTCATCCTCGCTCGTCAGCAGGGTAGCCGCGCTCGGCGGACCGACGGTCTGGATGCCGCGTCCGCTCACGATGCGCAGGCCCGCCTGCAGGGTGCGGCCGAAGAGCGCGTTCTGCGCGGCGGGGAACGCGGAGCCGACGACGAGGGCGGATGTCGTGCCCACGGCGACGCGGCGGCGCACGAACGCCGCCGCCACGAGGTCGGCGAAGGCCGGCTCCGACAGGCGCGCCTCGGCGGGGAAGACACACCGCTCGAGCCACTCCAGCAGCTCGCCGCCGCCGAACGCGTCAGTGGTGAAGGTCTGCGGAAAGTGCACGTGGGTGTCGACGAACCCGGGCATGATGCAGCCCTTGGTCAGTACGACGTCATCCAACGCCAGCTCGAGGGGGATGGCGTCCCACGGCCCGGAGTACGAGATGCGGCCCTGCGCATCGACCGCGAGGGCGCCGTCGGGCTCCGAGACGAGCGCACCGGGCGACTCGCCGAGCGTGGGGCGTCCGGTCACATGGATGAGGTGGCCGCGGTAGATCGTCATGAGGTCGGGACGTCGAGCCACGCATCCGGGGCCGGCGGGACACCGTCGCGCACGACGGTGCCCTCGATGAGGCCGTATGGCCGATCGGCCGCGTAGAAGACCTCGCCGGGGTTGTCGAGCCCGAAGGGCGAGAGGTCGTAAAGGAAGTGGTGCTTGTTCGGCATGGCGAAGCGCACCTCCGCGAGCTCGGGCCGGGCCTCGATGGTCGCTTTGCCCATCTCCCACAGGGTCTGCTGGAGCGCGAGGGAATGCACCGTCGCGAACGTCGCGAGCAGCACCTCCTGCACCTCGGCGTACAGGCGGTTGTAGTCGATGCCGACCTCGACGGCTTCGGGCAGGTAACGCCAGCGGGCCGTGACGGAGGTCGCCATGACGCGGTCGTCGGTCTCTGCGAGGGTCGTGTACTTGTCGCGGGGGAACCCCGAGAACTCACTGCCGGTGCTCTTCAGCACGATGAGGTCCTTGATGCCTCCCGTGACGTGGGTGGCGGCATCCAGCACCTGCACGGTCGCGAGCCGCGTGCCTTGGCCCTTGCGCACGAAGGAGTGGTCGTGCGGTTCGCCGCCGACGAGGATCCGCTCCCACTCGAACTGCTCCGCCTGCCAGAGGCCGCCCTCGATCCAGTCGAAACCGCGCACGAAGTGCTCGGCGAGCGTCAGCAGGAACTGCTCGGGCGAGGGGATGCCGTGCTCCTTCGCGAACGCGAAGATCGTGTTCTTCTGCGTGTCGGTGGCGACGACGAGCGCGTTGTCGCCTTTCAGGTACGAGTCGACGAGCGCCGCGCCGCGCAGCTGCGACGTGACGTTCAGGTCGGTGATCTCATGCCGCGCCGTGTCGCGCACGACGCGCACGACGCGGTTCTCGGCCTTGCCGTACTTGTTGGCGCCCAGGCTCACGGACACGTCGCTCATCGCTAGCTCCCTCGGTATGTCGTGTAGGCGAATGGGCTCAGCAGCAGGGGCACGTGATGATGCCGGGTGGATCCGTCATCCGCGACGTCAACGGTGAAGGTCACGGTGACGTGCGGGTAGAACGTGGCGACGCCCCGCGCGGAGAAGTACTCGCCGGTGAGGAAGGTCAGCATGTAATCGCCGGCGGGCAGCTCCTCGGGGCCGATCTCCAGGCGGCCGTCGGCGTCGGTGGTGCCGTGCGCGATCACGGAGCCGGGCGCCTCGGCGAGCACCGCGGTGCCGGATGCCGACGCCAAGACGACATCGACGCCTGGGGCGGGGGAGCCGGCGGCCGCGTCGAGCACGTGGGTGGTCAGGTGGGAGCTCATGAGGGTGCCTTCCGGGCGGGTGCGTGTTCGGGTGTTGGGGGTGCGGCGAGTTCGGGGTCTGCGAACGTCGCTCGCAAGCGCAGGATCGCGATCTCGGCGAGCTGCGCGGTCGCCTCCCGCAGTTCGACATCGGGATCGTTCGCGAGGCGGCGCTCGAGCTCGGAGAGTATCTGCTCGGGGGACCGCCCCGCGGCGCGGATCAGGAACACGCGGCCGAAGCGCTCCTCGTACGCGGCGTTGCCGGCCGCGATCCGCGCGGTCGCGTCGGCGGATGCGGCGTCCATCGATGCCTGCTCGCTACGGGATGCCGCGGCCTCCGCGTCGTCGCCCAAGGGTGGTTGCCCGATCCGCGGGTGATGCGCGAGGGCCGCCTCGAGGTCGGCGGGCGACCACGACCCTGCGAGCGAGGCCGCGCGGTCGGCGAGTGCGTCGACCGAGGAGTACGGGCGCGCTTCTACGAGCGACTCGACCCACCAGGGGATGTCGGCCCAGACGCGCACGACGGATGCGGCCGCCGCGGCCTCCGCTGCGTCGAACTCGTCGAGCTCCATGAACCCACGCTAGGGCTTGCGCGTTTCACCCGGATTACGCCGGACCGCGTGGGCACGAGCAAGCGAGACGAGTACGCGCGCCCGCCGCCGCGCGGCCCTCGCCGGCTGAGCTCGTAACCAGCGCGAAACCGGCGGTGTCGCGCGAGGAGACATCGATACGGGAGTGTAGTCACGTACCGCAGGAAGGAGCACGCGTGTCATCGAGGGCTACCGCGTTCGAGGGGAGCGCCTGATGGCGGACAAGCGCCTCGTCATCCGCGCCGGGAGGGCCCTTCTCGACGGGTCCTTCCGGTCCGCGGCGATCGTGGTCGATGACACGCGCATCGTCGACGTGGTCGGGGCGCGTGACAACGTCGCCGGTGCGCGCCAGGTGCTCGTTCCCGACGACGCCGTGCTGCTGCCGGGACTCGTCGACTCGCACGTGCACGTCAACGAGCCGGGCCGCACCGAGTGGGAGGGCTTCCGGTCCGCGACCCTCGCCGCGGCGGCGGGCGGGGTCACGACGATCGTCGACATGCCGCTCAACTCGCTGCCGCCCACGACGACCGTGGAAGCGCTCACTATCAAGAAGGACGCGGCCGCTCCCTCGGCGTTCATCGACATCGGCTTCTGGGGCGGAGCGGTACCCGACAACCTCGGCTCCCTCGCCCCGCTCCACGACGCCGGGGTCTTCGGCTTCAAGTGCTTCCTGTCCCCCTCTGGGGTAGATGAGTTCCCGCACCTCGATCGTGCACAGCTCCTGGCCGCGATGGAGGAGGTCGGCAGGCTCGGGTCCCGGCTCATCGTCCACGCCGAGGACCCGGCGCTGCTCGGCGAGAGCGGCGCCCTCGGACGGGGATACGACGCGTTCCTCGCGTCCCGCCCGGCCGAGAGCGAGGCATCCGCCATCGACGCGGTGATCGACGCGGCCCGCCGCACCGGCGCGCGGGCACACATCCTCCATCTGAGCGATGCGCACTCGTTGCCCGCGATTCGTGCCGCGAAGGCCGAGGGAGTCGCGCTCACGGTCGAGACGTGCCCGCACTACCTGACGATCGTCGCCGAAGAGATCCCCGATGGCGCGAGCGAGTTCAAGTGCTGTCCGCCGATCCGCGGATCCGCAAACCGCGACCTGCTCTGGGCGGGGGTCGTCGACGGCACGATCGACGCGATCGTGAGCGACCACTCGCCGAGCACGATCGACCTGAAGCGCTCGGGCGAGGGCGATTTCGGCCTCGCGTGGGGCGGCATTGCCGGCCTGCAGGTGGGCCTGTCGGCCGTGTGGACCGAGGCGCGCGGGCGCGGCATCCCGCTGGCGCATATCCTGCCGCTGTTCACAACCGGGCCGGCGGCGGTCGCGGGGCTTCCCGGTGCCGGGGTGATCGAGCCCGGCGCACCCGCCCACCTCACCGTGTTCGGTCTCGACGATCCGCTCGTGATCGACGCGCGACGGCTGCTGCACAAGAACCCGATCACGGCGTACGACCAGCGGGTGCTCACCGGCAGGATCAGGCGCACGTGGCTGCACGGCAAGTCGATGTACAACGTCACCGAGGGCGGCGCCGGCGAAGCGCCCCGGTTCCGGGGCAAGCCGCGGGGGCGGCTTCTCTCGGCGCGCGCGATCGCGGCGGCGTGATCGTGCCAAGGCATGCGGCCGAAACGCGGATGCACTTGGATGGGGAGATGGGCGGCGTGATCGAGATCCTGCAACCGGGCATGGGCGAGATCCCCGGTGCGCACTACCTGCCCGCCGCGCGCGAGAACGTGCTGTGGGGCCGGCTGCCGTGCGAGACGGATGCCGCGGTGCTCGCGATCGCGCCGGGGGCGAGCGTCACGATTGACACGGTGAGCCACGAGGGCATCCTCGAAGACCAGGGCAAGGATCCCCTCGCCTTCTTCGGCGGGCACGGCGTGGCCGCGACATCCGTTCTCGAAGACGCCGTCGCGATCGCCGCGCACCTCTCCCGCAACCCCGCGGCCGACGGTCCGCATGTCATCACAGGACCGGTCTTCGTCGAGGGCGCGCAGCCCGGCGACCTGCTCAAGATCACGGTAGAGCGCCTGCAACCGCGCGTGCCGTACGGGATCATCTCGAGCCGCCACGGCAAGGGCGCGCTCGTCGGCGAGCTGCCCCGCGGCGAGGGGACCGTCAGCGTCTTCACCCCGGTCGAATCGCGCGACGGCGAATTGGTCGGCGTTCTTCCGGTCGTCGAGGGCGGCGAGCGCGTCGTGCGGTTCCCGCTCGCGCCGTTCCTCGGCACGATGGGCGTCGCGGTCGCCGGCGCCGAGCGCCCGCACTCCGTGCCACCAGGGCCGCACGGCGGCAACATCGATATCAACCTCCTCGTCGAGGGCACGGTGCTCTACCTTCCGGTACAGGTGCCGGGCGCTCTCGCCTACGTCGGCGACCCGCACTTCGCGCAGGGCGACGGGGAGGTCGCGCTGACAGCCCTCGAGGCATCGCTTCGGGCGACGCTCCGCTTCGACGTCGTGCTGCGCGCCCAGGCGCTCGCCGAGTTCGGCGAGCTCGTCGGTCCGCTCGTGCGCACCGATGAGTACCTCGTGCCGACGGGCCTCGATCCCGACCTGAACGAGGCGATGCGGCGGTGCGTCCGCGCGGCACTGTCGCTGATCCGGGCGCGCTGGGGCCTCGACGAGCACCTCGCGTACGCCTATCTCAGCACGGCGACGGACTTCGACATCTCGCAGGTCGTCGACATCGTGTGCGGGGTGCACGCGCGCATCCGCGAGGCGGATTTCGCCGATGTGCAGAGGGGCGACGCGTGACCGAGACGGCCCTCATTCCGGAAGCCCTGCGAGCGGCGTTCGACGCGTACGAGCGGGCGATCCTCGCGAACGACCTCGATGTGCTCGACGCCTCGTTCGCCCCCGGTCCCGGCACGATGCGCGGCGACACGGCGGGACTGCTGGTCGGGCACGACGCGATCCATGCGTTCCGGGGCCTGCGCGGCGGCGTGCCGGCGCGCGTGATCGAGCGGATCGAGTACCAGCGGCTGGGTGCGGATGCCGCGCTGCTCGTCTCCGTCTCCCGATTCGCGGGCGGGGGCACCGGGCTGCAGACCCAGGTCTGGCAGAGGATCGACGGCCGCTGGCTCATCACCGCTGCCCACGTGACGCCCCGGGCACAGGCGCTCGACAGGTCGGTGTGGCGCGCCGTCGGTGATCCGCTCTGGCAGGGCGCGTGGGAAGGCCCGCTCGCCGGCCTGACGGTCGCGGTCAAGGACCTGTTCGCGATCAAGGGCTACCGCATCGGGGCCGGCAACCCGGCGTATCTCGACGACGCCCGCGCCGAGACCACCACGGCGCCGGCGGTGAGCGATCTGCTCCGCGGCGGGGCCTCGCTCCGCGGCATCGCCCGCACCGACGAGTTCGCGTACAGCATCGCCGGCGACAACGTGCACTACGGAACCCCGCCCAACGGCGCCCTTCCCGGGGCGCTGCCCGGCGGCTCCTCGAGCGGGCCCGCCTCTGCGGTCGCCACCGGCCAGGCCGATGTCGGCCTCGCGACCGACACCGCGGGGTCGGTGCGCGTTCCCGCGTCGTACCAGGGTCTCTGGGGTCTGCGCACGACGCACGGTCTCGTGCCGCGCCAGGGACTGCTGCCCCTCGCGCAGTCGTTCGACACGGTCGGGTGGCTCACGCGCGACGGCGAGACGCTCCAGCGCGTCGCGGACTGGTGCCTGAGCTACGACGGCTCGGAGTCGACCGAGAGCGTCTACGGCGAGTCATCCACCGACCTGGCGTGGCGGTTCGCAGTGCCGACGGAGGTGCGCGACTCCGTCGAGCCCGAGACCCTCGCGGCGTTCGACCGGCGGCTCGGGGTGCTGGGCGCCTCCGTTTCGGAGGTCGCGATCGGCGACCTCGACGAGTACCTCGTCCCATTCCGCGCGGTGCAGGGCGCCGAGGCGTGGCGGAACAACGGCGAGTGGCTGCGCGAGCATCCGGATGCCGTGGGCCCGGCGGTCGCGGAGCGCTTCCGCGCCGCAGCGGCGATCACTCCTGACGAGGAGGCGGCGGCCCGCACGGCCCTCGCCCCGTTGCGCGAGCGCGTCCAGGGCCTCGTCGCCGACACCGTGCTGATCCTCCCGACCGTGCCGGGCCCCGCACCGATGCGGACGTCGGCGGGGGAGCGCGTCGACGCCGTGCGCCGCGAGACCCTGCGCATGACCGCGCCCGCCGCGATCGGCGGGCTGCCGAGCATCTCGATCCCGCTGCTCACCGTCCCCTCGGCGCTCGGCCCCGCCCCGGTCGGCCTCTGCCTCATCGCCCGCGCGGGCACCGACATCGCCCTCGTGCGTCTCGCCCGCCGCCTCGCCGACGTCCTGAAGACGGAGTTCCCATGACCGCCGCTGCCGTCCCAGGCCCGATCGACCCGCCCGCCCGCCTGCTCATGGGACCCGGACCGATCTCGGCGTACCCGAGCGTGCTGCGCGCGATGTCGGCGCCGCTCGTCGGGCAGTACGACCCGTTCATGACGGCGACGATGAACGAGACCCAGGAGCTCTACCGCCGGGTGTGGGGCACGCGGAACGAGGCGACCCTGCTGATCGACGGCACCTCCCGCGCCGGCATCGAGGCAGCGATGGTCTCGCTGATCCGCCCCGGCGATCGCGTGCTCGTGCCCGTCTTCGGCCGCTTCGGCCACCTCCTGGCGGAGATCGCAGAGCGGGCGATGGCCGACGTGCACAAGATCGAGGTGCCGTGGGGTCAGGTGTTCCCGATCGACGTGCTCGACGAGGCCCTCACCCGCGTCACACCGCACCTGCTCGCGCTCGTGCAGGGCGACACGTCGACCACGATGAGCCAGCCGCTCGACGAGGTCGGCGCCCTGTGCGCGAAGCACGGAGCCCTGTTCTACACCGACGCCACGGCGTCGCTCGGCGGCAACCCGTTCGAGCTGGAC
Source organism: Microbacterium sp. (assembly GCF_035554235.1). Lineage (GTDB taxonomy): Bacteria > Actinomycetota > Actinomycetes > Actinomycetales > Microbacteriaceae > Microbacterium. The sequence continues at coordinate 17,026 of NZ_DATMIO010000110.1, forward strand.
GAATGGGGGGTGGATGCCGCGACGGCAGGCCTGCAGAAGTGCTTGGGCGGACCATCGGGGTCAGCGCCGCTGAGCCTGTCGCCGCGCGCGGTCGAGGTGGTCCGCTCGCGCGCCAAGGTCGAGGCGGGCATCCGCGAGTCCGGCGATGTCGACGCCGACGACTTCATCCGCTCGAACTACTTCGACCTCGGCATGATCCTGGAGTACTGGGGCCCGCGGCGTCTGAACCACCATACGGAGGCGACTTCGATGCTCTACGCTGCCCGGGAGTGCGCGCGCGTGCTGCTGCTCGAGGGCCGCGACGCCGTGATCGAGCGGCACCGCCTGCACGGTGAGGCGATGCTCGCCGGAGTGCGCGGGCTCGAACTGCAGGTGTTCGGCGACGTCGCCCACAAGATGCACAACGTCGTCGCCGTCGAGATCCCCGAGGGCGTTCCGGGGGACGCCGCGCGCACGGCCATGCTCGAGGACTTCGGCATCGAGATCGGCACGTCCTTCGGACCGCTGCACGGCCGCGTCTGGCGAATCGGCACGATGGGCTACAACGCCCGCAGGGACGCCGTGCTGCAGACGCTCGCGGCGCTCGAGATAGTGCTCGGACGGTTCGGCGCGCGCGTGCCGAGCGGCGGCGGGGTCGAGGCCGCCATGGATGTCTACGCCGATGTCCCGGGTGGCGATTGAACGGCATGCGCGCCCGGCTCCCGCGACTCGACCGCGACGTCTTCGCCACGGCGGCGCGCCGGGTGATGACGCGCTGCGACGAGCTTGCCCGCGTCACCGCGACTCCCGGCTCGATCGAGCGCGTCTACCTCTCGCCCGAACACGCGCGCGTCAACCGCCTCGCCGCGGAGTGGATGCGCGAGGCTGGGATGACGACGTGGCAGGATGCTGCGGGCAACCAGGTCGGGCGGATCGACCCTTTTACAGGCTCGGGGACGGGCTCAGGGAACGGTCCGGGGTCGGGAGGCGGGGACCGGGCGCCGAGCTCCGTCGAGGTGCCCGCGCTCATGATCGGGTCGCACCTCGACACCGTGCCCGACGCGGGTCGGTTCGACGGGATCGTCGGCGTGCTCATGGCGCTGGAGGTCGTGCGTCTCGTGACGCGGGACGCGGCATCCATGCCCTTCGCCCTCGAGGTGATCGCCTTCTCCGACGAGGAGGGCACGCGATTCGGCAAGGCGCTGCTCGGGTCGTCCGCGGTCGCCGGGCAATGGGACGACGACTGGTGGACGCTGACGGATGCCGAAGGCACGACGCTCCGCGAGGCCTTCCTCGAGTTCGGCCTCGATCCGGGGCGCATCGGCGAGGCCGCGCGGCGGCCGGAAGAGCTGGCCGGCTATCTCGAGGCACACATCGAGCAGGGTCCCGAGCTCGACCGCAGGGGTGAGTCGCTCGCCGTCGTGTCGTCGATAGCGAGCGCCCGGCGGTTCCAGCTCGTCGTGGAGGGGGAGGCCCGGCACGCGGGCGGCACACCATACGACATGCGCCGCGACGCGCTGCTCGGCGCGAGCGAGGCCGCCCTCGCGGTGGAGCGGATCTGCCGCGGCGAGCACCACATCATCGGCACGGTCGGCCAGCTCGAGGCATTTCCAGGAGCTGTCAACATCGTGCCCGGCGAGGCGCGCTTCAGCCTCGATCTGCGGGGCGAGTTCGACGGCCAGCGCGACAGGGTATGGGACGAGATCTCCCGGGACCTCGACGGCATCATGGGCCGCCGAGGGCTGCGCTGGCGCGCCCGCGAGATCCACAACGCGGCGGCCGTCATGTGCGCGCCGCTGCTGCGCGACATCGTGCGCGAGGGCATCCTGTCCACGCTCCCGGACGGGGCGCCGGAACCGGCCACCATCTTCAGCCGCGCCGGACACGACGGCATGGCGATCGGAGCGATCACGGACGTCGGGATGCTGTTCCTGCGCAACCCCGACGGCATCAGCCACCACCCCGACGAGTCGGTCAGCGCGGGCGATGTCGAGCTGGGCATCCGCGCCCTCGCCGAATCTGTGCTGCACCTCGCCGCCGAGCCGCGCTGAGCCCGCGCCCGCTCTTCCCCTGCGCGCAGAGGGTTCGCGCAGATGGGTGGATGCCGTGGCTCAGCGCTGCGCGGTCGTCATCCCCATCCGGGCGAGCACGGCGGTCTCCGCGACCTGGACGAGGTTGTAGAGCACGAGCGTGATGATCGTGATCACCGCGACCGAGGCCCACAGGTCGTCGAACCGGGCCGACGCGCTGAACTTCTGGATCATGCCGCCGATGCCCTGACCGGTCGAGAGCCACTCCGCGAGGAGCGCTCCGGTGACGGCGCCGGGAACCGACACGCGCGCGGCGGCGAAGAGCGACGGCATCGCCCCCGGGATGCTGACCTTGCGCAGGCCCGTGAGCCGGCCGCCCCCGTACACGTGCACGAGGTCGAGGCTCTCGGGGCTCGCGCGGCTCAGCCCGAACAGGATCGCGGCGAGGGCGGGGAAGAGCACGACGATGCTCACGATGACGGCGACGGATGCCGTCGTCCCGCGGCCCGTGATGAGGATGATGACCGGCGCGATCGCCACGAGCGGGACACTGCGCAGCAGCAGGGCGAGCGGCATGACGCCCGCCTCGACCGCCCGCGAGAGGGAGAAGAGCACGGCGAGAAGGATCGCGAGCAGCATCCCGATGACGAAGCCGAGCGCGGCATCCTGAAGCGTCTGCATCACAAGAGGGGAGAGCACCGCGCGATTCGCGGCCGCACTGCCCGGCTCGTCGCCGTCGGTGAAGAGGAACTCGAACACCTGCACGGGGCCCTTGGCGACGTACGGCGAGACGCTGGTGAAGCTGATCACCGCCTGCCACAGCGCGACGACGATCACGAGGGTCAGCACGGCGTTGCCCACCGCGCGGAGCACAGCCTTCGTCGACGCGTTCACCGGCTGGCCTTTCCGGAGACCCACGGGGTCACTGTGCGGGCGAGCAGCCCGAAGGCGCCGTACCCGATCAGCGCGACGATCGCGCACAGGAGGAACACCGCCCAGACGCGCGTCGAGTCGAGGTCTCCCTGCAGCTTGATGAGGGTGATGCCGACGCCGCGGTCGATCGCGCCCATGTACTCGCCGAGCACGGCGCCGAGGAACGCACTCGGCACGGCGATCTGGAGAGCGTTCAGGATCGACGGCAGCGCCGCGATCGCCCGCACCTTGCGCAGCTGCATGAACCGGGATCCGCCGTACACGCGCACGACGTCGAGGCTCGCCTTGTCGGCGGCCTTGAACCCGAGCAGGGCGCCGACCACGGTTGTGAAGAACACGGCGAGGGCGGCGAGGAAAATCGCGGTCGAGCTCGGGTCGCCGGGGCGCTTCGCGCCGCCCAGGATGACGATGGCCAGGCCGCCGACGGCGACCACGGGAAGGCAGTAGCTGACCACCGCGACCTGAGTCACCACCGACTCGATGCGCGGAAAGAGCAGCACGGTCGAGGCGAGCAGCAGGGCGAGGACGTTCCCCCAGAAGAACCCGATCGCGGCCTCGGTCACGGTCACCTGGAACACGGTCCAGTAGGGCGAGAGCCCGTCGTTCCAGAGCGTCGCGAGCACGACCCACGGAGTCGGGACCGGCGTGTAGGTCGTCCCCGGCGGAGGGGTGAAGACCGTCACGGAGAACAGCCACCACGCGGCGATCAGCGCGACGGCGCCGATGACGCCGGCGAGCCAGCTCGGCATCCCCTTGGCGCCCTTCATCACGCCTCCGCGGCCGCTTTGCCGGTCGCGCCGAAGAGCAGCTCGGAGGCCTGATCGACGAGCGCGTGGAACTCGGGTGTGCGCTGCATCTCGGGCGTGCGCGGGCGCGGCAGATCGACCTCGATGATCTCCTTGATGCGGCCCGGGCGCGGGGACATCACGGCGACGCGGTCGGAGAGGAAGATCGCCTCGGAGATGCCGTGGGTGACCAGCAACGTCGTCGCGGGCTTCTCCGTCCAGATGCGCAGCAGCTCGAGGTTGAGGTTCTGCCTTGTCATGTCATCGAGCGCGCCGAAAGGCTCGTCGAGCAGCAGCACGGACGGCTTGAGCGCGAGGGCTCGGGCGATCGAGACGCGCTGGCGCATACCGCCCGACAGCGTCGCCGGCTTGGCCTTCTCGAAGCCCGTCAGACCGACGAGCTCGATGAGCTCCTCGATGTAGGCGGTGTCGGGCCGGCGGCCCGACACCTCGAACGGGAGCCGGATGTTGGCGGCGACGCTCCTCCAGGGGAGCAGGGCGTGGTCCTGGAACGCGATCCCGAGCTCGCTGTCGGCGCGCAGCTCGTGCGGCGTCTTGCCGTCGACGCGGATCTCGCCGGACGTCGGGTCTTCGAGGTCGGCGAGGATTCGCAGGATCGTCGACTTGCCGCAGCCCGAGGGGCCGAGCAGCGCGAGGAAGGAACCCTTGTCGGTGTGCAGATGGGTGTCCTGCAGGGCGGTGACGGACTTGCCCCGCCCGGTGCTGAACGTTTTGCTGAGTCCGTCGATCCGGATGCCGGTGCCCGCGAGGGGACCGGCATCCGCGATGGTGGTGTCGACCATGAGATCTCGGTGAGGGCGTGGGTCAGGGCAGATATGCCAGAAGCTCCGGGGACTCGGAGTAGATCTCGTCGATGATCGTTGTGTCGAACAGATCGTCGACCGTGACCTCCCAGCCGGCGGCGGCGAGGGAGTCGACGGTCTGCTGCTTCAGCTCGTCCGAGATGGTGAAGAGGCCGTTGGCCTCGGTCTCTTCGGTCGAGATGAGCAGCTTCTCGGCCTCGAGGCCGAGAAGCGTCTTCTCCGGGTCGAGGGCGCCGAACACCGACTCGAGGCCTTCCTCCGACTCGTCGGCGGCCTTGTTGTAGTACTTCTCGATCAGGGTCACCGAGTCCTCGGAAGCTTCCGTGAACACGTCGGTCCAGCCCTTGATCTCGGCCGTGAGGAACGCCTTCAGCAGGTCGGCGTTCTCGGCGAGGTACTGGTCGGTGACGGTGAAGGTCTCTGCGACGTAGGGCACGCCGTTCTCGGCGTACGAGAGGTTCGTGACCTCGTAGCCGGCCAGCTCCACGGTCAGCGCCTCGTTTGTGAGGTAGGCCATGAAGCCGTCGACGTCGCCGTTCATGAGAGGGGTCGGGTCGAAGTCGACGGGAACGACGGTGACGTCCGCCGGGTCGATGTCGTTGGCGTTGAGGAGGGCGGCGAACACGCTGGCGTTGGAGTCCTGCACCCCGATCGTCTTGCCGACGAGGTCTTCGGGGGTGAGGATGTTGCCGCCATCGGCCAGCGAGAGGATCGTGAACGGGTTCTTCTGGAACGTCGCGCCGATGATCTTCAGCGGGGCGTCCTGCTCGGCGACCGCGGCGCCCACGGAGGCGGCGTCGCTGAGCGCGACCTGCACCGTGCCGGAGAGGAGCTTGGCCACGCCTGTGTCGGGGCCCGAGATGCCGATGACCTCGTCGAAGCCGGCGTCGTCGTAGTAGCCGTTCTCGTAGGCGTAGAACTCGCCGGCGAATTCCTCGTTCTTGATCCACGAGTACTGGACGCTGATCTCGCCGTGGCTCGCGTCGGCGCCTTCGGGCGCGGTGCCCGCGTCGGCATCGCCGCCGGCGCAGCCGGCGAGCAGGAGCACGGTCGCCGCTGCGGCGGCGACGAGCGCGGCCGTGCGTCGGCGGCGCGCGAAGGCGCTGTGTGATGACATCGGTTGCCTCCAGGTGAAGTGTGATCGTGCCGACCGTAGACCCGCGACGTTTCAACCTCGCCGCCGCAGTGTTTCGGCGGTGTGACACTCTCCGGATGCGCGCCCTCCACGCGGTCTCGGGGCGTCAGGCCCCCGGATTGGCGAGGCGCCAGACGCGGTCGCGGGAGAACGGCTGTGCGTACGGCCGCGCGCCCACCGCACGCGCGATCGCGTTGCCGATCGCCGGAGCGACGGGGTTGTAGGGCGACTCGCTCATCGACTTCGCCCCGAAGGGACCGAGGTCGTCGCTCGTGTCGGCGAAGTACACCTCGGTGACCGGGACGTCGGCCATCTGCGGCACCCGGTACTGCCGGAAGACGGGGTTCACGATCCCTCCCTCGCGATCGGTCTCAACCTCCTCGTAGAGGGCGCTGCCGATCCCCTGCGCGACGCCGCCCTCGACCTGCCCCCGGCACTGCTCCGGGTTCATCACGAAGCCGGCATCCGCCGCCTGGACGGACTGAAGGATGCGCACGGTGCCGGTCTCGACGTCGACGGCCACGCGGACGGCATGCACGTTGAACGCGAGCGAGCGGTGCTCGCCGTACTCGCTGCCGTCGGCCGCGAGGCCCAGCGGCGTCCGCCAGATCGCAGGCGCGGCCGCGATGAGCTCCGCGAAGGACAGCAGTCGCTCGCCGACGCGCACACCGTCCTCCTCGAGCACCCCGTCCGGGCCGGCGAGATCGTCGGCGATCGCCAGCAGCCGCCCGCGCAGGGCGAGCGATGCCGCATGCAGCGCCTTTCCGGCCACCGTGATGCCCGCCGAGGCGAAGGCGCCGGTGTCGTAGGCCGCGCCATCCGTATCGGAGTTGCGCAGCTCGATGCGCTCGGGTCTCGTCGCCAGGTCGGTTGCGATGATCTGCGTGTGCACGGTGCTCGTGCCGTTGCCGAACTCGGTCGTGCCCACGGCGGCGATGTAGCGGCCCTCCGGAGTGACTGTGACGGAGGTCTCGGAGATGTGGCCGAACGGCGCCATCGTCGCGATCATGGCGACCGCCATACCCTCGCCGACGCGCCACTGCCCGCCCGACGGCGCCTCGACCCCGTTGCCCCGCAGGAGGGCCCGCTGCGCGAGATCGAGGCACTGGTCGAGGCCGTACGAGCCCCAGAGGAGGCCGGGCTCGGTCTCGTCGATCGTCGTCGTGAGCATGTCGCCCTCCCGCACGGCGTTGATGCGACGCAGCTCGAAGGGGTCGATGCCGAGGCGGAGGGCGAGCTCGTCCATCGCGGACTCCACGCCGAGGATCACCTGCCCGAGCCCGTAACCGCGGAAGGCGCCCGACGGCACGTTGTTCGTGTACACGGCCTCGGCGTCGATGCGCTTGGCCGGTGCCCGATAGAGGCTGATCGACTCGGCGCAGCCGTGGAAGAGCACCCCGCGCGAGTGGTTGCCATAGGCGCCCGCATCGCTCAGCACATCGATCTTCATAGCCGTCAGCAGACCGTCGGCATCGGCGCCGAGGTCGACGCGGACGCGCATCGGATGCCGCACGGCGCTGCGCCAGAACTCGTCCGTGCGGCTCATCTCATACGCGACGGGGCGTCCGGTGCGGAGCACCGCCAGCGCCACGAGGTCCTCCGTGAACATCTCCTGCTTGCCGCCGAACCCGCCGCCGACGCGGGCCGTGAAGACGCGTACTCGATCGCGCGGCAGGTCGAACAGGGCGCACAGGGCGTCGCGCGTGAGGAACGGCACCTGACTGCTCGTCCGGATGACGAGGCGACCGTTCTCGTCGATCCATCCGATCGAGCCGTGGGTCTCGAGCTGGGCGTGGGAGACCCGGGACGTGGTCCACTCCCCGCCGGCGGTGATCGCGCTCGCCTCCAGGGCGGCATCGACATCCCCGAACCCCGCATGGATCGCGGCGACGATGTTGTGCTCGGCGTCTTCGACCCCATCCGCCGACGTGCGGTTCAGGTGCAGCGCCGGCGCGCCGGCGCTGCGGGCCGATTCCGGATCGAAGACGGCCGGCAGCACGTCGTAGGCCACGCGGATGCGGCGGCAAGCCTGCTCGGCCGCTCCGGCGCTTTCGGCAACGACCGCCGCGATCCGCTGCCCGCGGTGGCGCACGACGTCATCGAGCAGGCGCGTGTCGCCGGGGTCGTCCTCGGGGTTCTCGTGCCGTGCGCTGGAATACCGGATGTCGGGCACGTCGTGATGCGTGAAGATGGCGACGACCCCGGGAACCGCCTGCGCCTCGGTCGTGTCAATGGCCGTGATGCGCGCGTGGGCATGCGGGCTCGAGAGAACGCGCAGGATGAGCGCGCCGGTGACCTCTGTGTCGAACGTGTACGGCTCGAGCCCCTGCACGATGCGCGCGGCGGCGGGCGGATGGACGCTCTCGCCCACCAGAACTCCGGGTGCCGAGCTCACCGGGGTTCCGGGTGTCGAGCCGGTCGAGGCGTCGTCCCGGGCGTAAGCGGTCCCGGTGCCACGCACGGCGCCCTCGATCGACTCGCGGACGGCGCGGTAACCCGTGCAGCGGCAGAGATTGCCCTTCATCAGCCGGTCGAGCTCGGGAAGATCCTCCGCGGTGAGCACCGAGGAGGTGACGGTCATCCCGGGTGTGCAGAAGCCGCACTGGAACCCGAAGTGCTCGACGAACGACTCCTGCGCCGGATGGAGCTCACCGGCGGGCGCGAGGCCCGAGGCGGTCGTCACACGGCGGCCCTCCACGCGCAGTGCGGGGTAGATGCAAGAGTGCACGGGCGCGCCATCGACGAGCACGGAGCAGGCGCCGCAGTCCCCGGCATCGCAGCCCTTCTTCACATCGAGAGCGCCCTGCTGCCGCACGAGAGTGCGCAGGCACTGGCCGGCTCGAGGCGTGGCATCGACCTCCCGCCCGTTGAGTTCGAATTTCACGCGACCACCTCGCCCGCCCCGCCCGATTCGCCCGCGAGTTCCGCACGCACCTGCCCGAGGAGCACGAGCGAAACGCCGCGCCGCCATTGCTCCTCACCGAGCGGATCGGTGTACCACCCGCCCCGGCCGAAGGGCACGTCGTCGAACGCGGCGCGCAGGGTCGCGGGATCCGGGATCGCGTCGAACCGGCGCACAGTCGGAACCTCCGTCGCGGCTGTCACGACGAACACTGCGCCGCCGTCTTCGTCGACGCGGGCGGTCACGACAGAACCGGATCGGCCCAGCTCCGCGAGGGCGATCTTGCGGTAAGCGGTCCGGGCTCGGAGGGCATATTCCGGAAGCAGAATGGAGCGGAGCACGTCGCCGGACATCAGGGAGTTCGTGCCGTTGCCGGTCATCAGATCGGCCACCGGCACCTCGTGCGAGCCGCCCCGTGCGGTCCAGACCTCGGCAGTTCCGTCGAGCGTCGCGGCAAGGGAGACCATCGCCCCCGCGGCGAACGAGCGGCATACGTTGCCACCGACCGTGGCTGTCGTCCAGATCTTGTGCGAGGCGAGCAGCGCGGTCGCGCACTCGAAAAAGAGGGGCTGCGCGGCCCAGCCCGGCTGCGGCGGCAGGGCGACCAACTCGGCGATCGTGCACGTCGCCCCGATGCGGAGCCCCGCCGGCTCGACGGTGAGCGACGGCCACGCCATCGCGGTGAGGTCGACGAACCCGGTGACGCCGGGCTGCGGCTCGGAGTAGAGCCACGTGCCGCCGGCGAGGTAGACCTCACCCGGGCGCAGGGCAAGGTCGGCGCGCGAATGGGGGCGCCGGAACTGGGTGACCGTGTTGATGTCCATGGTGCTCGTGCGTTCACGCTACCCGCAGCGTGTTTCCTCCGCGCTACGCTGTCGTCACCATGGCGGCGGCGATCTGCGGACTCGTGCTCGCGGCGGGGGCGGGCACGCGCTACGGCGGGCCCAAAGCCCTCGCCCGCACGACCGACGGCGAACCGTGGGTGGCGCGCGCGGTGCGGATGCTGGCGGATGCCGGCTGCGACGACGTACTGGTCGCCCTGGGGTCGGGCGCCGAAGCGGCACGCGCGCTCGTGCCCGACGAGGCCCGCGTGATCGTCGTCGAGGACTGGGTGGAGGGCCTTTCCTCGACGATCCGGGCGGGGGTGGCCGCGGCATCCGGAGCCGACGCGGTTCTCATCACGCCCGTCGACACCCCCGACGCGCCCGCGGCCGCGGCGCTGCGGGTGCTGGAGCGGGGCCTTGCCGTGGCGCCGGCCGCGGATGCACTGGCCCGCGCGCGCTACGACGGGGCGCCGGGGCACCCCGTGCTCATCGGGCGAGCCCATTGGCCCGCGCTCGTGGCGGAGCTCCGCGGCGATCGAGGGGCCGGGGGGTTCTTGGCGGCGCGCGCCGTTCTCGAGGTCGAGTGCGGCGACCTGTGGTCGGGGTCGGACATCGACCGGCGCTGAAACGGCTCCCCGCTCAGCCCCCGAACACGACGTTCAGCGGCGTCTCGCCCTGCTGCATCCGGATGATCTGGCGCGCGATCAGCCGCGCCACCCGCGGCCGCATCGCACTCGTGCCTCCGCCGACGTGCGGTGCGATCAGCACCCCCGGCATGCTCCACAGGGGGTGCCCGGCAGGCAGCGGCTCGGGGTCGGTCACATCGAGCGCCGCACGGATGCGGCCGCCCTCGTTCACGAACGCGTCGGTGTCGATGACGGGCCCCCGACCGACGTTGACGAGCAGCGCTCCATCCGGCAGGGCGGCGAGGGCCCCGGCGTCGATGATGTGCTTCGTCGCATCGCCGCCGGGCAGGGTCAGGATGACGATCTCGGCGTGGGGGAGCAGGTCGAGCAGCTCGTCCACGCCGTGCACCCGAACGCCGTGGTCGACGCGCGCACGACTGGCGACCACGGTCACATCGACTTCGAACGGCGCGAGTCGCGCCGCGACGGCCTTGCCGACGCCGCCGTAGCCGAGCAGCAGCACGCGCCGGTCGGCGAGGCCGTCGGCCCACGCGGGCGCCCAGCGCTCCTGCTCCTGGTTGCGGACGAAGTCGGGCAGGTGACGCTGGGCCGCGATCGCGAGCCCGACGGCGAGCTCGGCCGTCGAGGTCTCGTGCACAGAGACGGCGTTCGCCCAGGTCG
>NZ_DATMIO010000111.1:0-7446 GCF_035554235.1 Microbacterium sp.
GCCCGACGCCCGGCGATCCCATCACGATCTCACCCGTTACCACCAGGATCAACGCCACCGTCGACGAGATTCGTATGCCTGTGGCGAGGTAGGGCACCGCGGCCGGGATGACGATGTTGCCGACGACGTCCAGCTTGCGAATCTGAAAAGAACGTGCCGTCATCAACTGTGCGGGTAAGACGTTTCGGACTCCGTAGATCGTGTGTATCAGGATGGGCCAGATTGCGGCGAATGCCGCGAGGAACACCTTGCCCTGCAGGCCGGGCGGAAACAGGAGGAAGGCCAGGGGCACCAGCGCCACCGAGGGAACCGGTCGGAGAAACTCCACGAGCGGGCGCGTAGCGCGATAGGCGAGTTCGCTGGAGCCCAGAAGAAGACCGAGCGGAACGGCGATCACGATGGCGATGCCGAGCCCGAGTGCCCACCCGGCGAGGGTCTGCCCGACGGCTATCCACAGCGCCGGATCCCCCAGCAGGCCCACCAGGGTGATGAGAACGGTTGAGGGCGGTGGGATGTACGCCGCCGGAAGCACCCCTGCTCTGGTGACGATCTCCATCGCCGCCAGAACGATCAGGGCGCCCCACAGTGAGCCGAGACCGTACCGCAGCTTCCGCGTGGCCGACGCGCCGACCACGGCGCGTGTCGGCTCCGCGCCGCTCGTCGCGACGCTGCCGCCTGGCTTCCCCATCATGCAGTCGCCTAGTTTTCCGGCTCGTAGACGATCTCGTCCCAGGTCGGCACGGTCTCGATCACACCGAACGTCTGCATCAGTTCGAGCAGCCGCTCCAACTGCGCGCGGTCGAGCTCGGGGGTGAAGACGGGGAGGCGCATCTCCGACGCCACCTCCACGGGCACCTGGGTGTACGTGGGGATTATCGCGCGAACGGCATCGGAGTCATCGGCCGCGAGGTCCAGAGATTTCGCCATGGCGCGGTTGAACGACGCGACCAGATCCGGGGCGGTCTCCGTCAGCTCGAGCGAAGAACCCCACGCACCGTTCGGAAAGCCTTCGCCGAGGACCGCGGAAGGCGTGTCGACGATAGCGCCGCCGGCGGCGATCACCGATGAGATGAACGGTTCGGGCGCGTAGGCGGCCTCGATCGTTCCGGACGCGAGGGCTGCCGGCATTTCCGGGAAGGGAATCTCGACGAACTCCACCTTCGCGTCGTCGTAGCCCTGCTCCTGCAAGGATGCCCGCACCGCGATCTCGGCGACACCCTTGAGTTGATTCACACCGACAGTCGCCGTTTGCAGGTCTTCGACGCTAGTCACGGGGCTATTGGCGCCCGTGAGCGTGACCTGCCAATCCTCGTCGGGTGTGCGGCCTCCGACGTCGTTTCCGGCGATGATCCGGATGGGTAGACCCTGGCTCGCCGCGGTGAAGAATGGAATGTAACCCGCGCACGCGAAGTCGAAGGTTCCGCTCAGCAGGCCCGTGATCATGTCGCTGCCGCTCTGAACATCCTGCGTAGTGACATCCAGGCCCTCCTCCTCGAAGAACCCCTCTTGGATTCCCAGGTGTATTGCTGCGAGATTGGATGTGGGAAGCGTCGCGACAGTTATCGCCGTCAGCTCGCCAGAAGGGGCGTCGGTGGATGGCGACCCCTGGGTTGCCGCGCATGAGACGAGAGTTGCCGCGGCTCCAAGCGCGAGCGCACCCAGAACGAGTCGATTGATCCGATTGCCTCGGTTGGTAAACGTCATCGTTTTTCCTTCTGCTTCGAGGTCGGGGTCACGACGCTCATCGTCGGCCCTTCCTCTGGATTCTCGCCGCCCCGAGTCGATAAGCCCACTCAGCGGTTGAACCCTTTAGATAAGCGTCACTTATCAGCTGGGCCGTGCGGTGGCGAACCGGTCCACGCCGTGCCGCCGGCGGTCTTCGGCAGGGAGTCGCCGTGGATGACGAAGAACTGACCGGATGAACCCTCGATCGCCCGGGCCACCGTGGTGAACAGCCAATCCAGAGCTGCGGTCTGCTGGGTCGTGGCACGGCGGAAGAGACGCACGTTCACAGCGGGCATCTCGAAAGGAAGGGTCTTCAGCGCCAGCGGCCACGTCAGGGCCCAGCCGGCGGCGATGGTGTCTGGGACCGTCGCCACAAGCGAGTCATCGCCCGCGAGGACCAGCGGAAGCGATGTGAAATGGTTCACGCGGACGTGGGGCTCGAGTATGACGCCCAGTCTCGCGAGTGCCGCGGCGAGATTCGGGAGACCGGAGTCGCCCGCCACCGTCACATGGTGGGCCGCGAGGTAGGCCTCCATCGTCAATGGCCGGTCTGCGAGCGGGTTCGCAGCCGACATCGCGACGCCATAGTCCTGTGACTTCAGCAGCACCTGCTCGAAGCGCCCCGGCACCGGGGACGGTGTGACCGCCAGGTCCACCACCCCGCGTGCCAGCCAGTCGGGAAGCGCCTCTACATCGAGCGGGACGACCTCGATGCTCATTCGGGGTGCTTCAGACCGAACGGCTTTCAGGATCGCCGGCAGCCAACCGATCTCTCCCAGTTCAGAGAGTGCGATCCGGAACACCCGATGCGAGTTCGCCGGGTCGAAGCCGTGCACCGCGTCCAGCGTGCGATCGATTCCGGCGACGGCATCGCGGAAGCCGGAAAACACGCTCACGGCGAGTGGTGTCGGTTCCATCGTCCGTCCGTCGCGTTGGAACAGGGGATCGTCCAGCTCCCCGCGTAGCCGACGAAGTGACTGGCTGACCGCAGGCTGAGTGACGAACAGTCGGGATGCCGCCGCAGTCAGACTGCGAGTCTCGTATATCGCAACGAAGACCCGGATGAGATTCAGGTCCACGCAGTCCCCTCGCCTCGTGTTAGACATACTTCGTGGTCCATAAGCATCCATTATTGCAAATGCCTACCCGAATTTGAATCACTACCTACGATGGAGCCGAATCGTCTGTTCGAATGAAGGAGTTCCATGACCGAGTCCGTTTCCCAGGCCATCGATCGCGTGGGCGGCGCAATCGAACTGCTCCGCAACGCGCAGTCCCGGCCGACGATCTTCCCCGTGACGCCGGAGTTCACGAACTGGCGATCCGAGCAGCTTGCGTGGCGCACCTCGGTTGCCCTGCTCGATCAGTCGCACCACATGACCGACCTGTACATCTCGGGACCGGACGCGCTGAAGCTGCTGTCCGACACGGGCGTGAACAGCTTCGCGAAGTTCGAGGTCGATAACGCGAAGCAGTTCATCGCGGTGAATCACGAGGGGTACCTCATCGGTGACGCCATCCTCTTCTATCTCGCCGAGAACACTTTCGACCTTGTGGGCTGGTACATGGTGCTCGACTGGGTGCAGTTCATCGGTGAGACCGGCGACTATGACGTCACTTTCGAGCGGGACGCGAATTCGCTCATGCGCGCGCCGGGCGTGGACCCGGTGTCCTATCGGTACGAGATCCAGGGGCCGAACGCCCTTGCACTCATGGAGAGGGTGATCGGCGGTCCGGTTCCGCCCACGAAGTTCTTCCACATGGCCACTTTCACGATCGCCGGGGTCGAGGTGCGGTCGCTGCGTCACGGCATGGCCGGACAGCCCGGCTTCGAGCTCTTCGGGCCGTGGGCCGAGGGCGAACAAGTCCGCAACGCCCTGATCGCAACCGGAGAGGAGTTCGACCTCGTCCTTGTCGGCTCGAAGGCGTACTCCTCGGCGAATCTCGAGTCCGCCTGGGTGCCGTCGCCGCTTCCCGCGATCTTCACCGGCGAGCGGACGGCCGAATACCTGAACTGGCTCCCGGCCGCGCGGGCCGGGTCGCTCGCCGGAAGCTATGTGTCGGACAATATCGAGGATTACTACCTGACCCCGTACGACCTGGGGTACGGGCGTAGCGTCGCATTCGACCATGACTTCATCGGACGCGACGCGCTCGAGCAGCACGCTGCTGGTGCTCGCCGTACCAAGGTGACGCTGGTGTGGAATGCGGAGGATGTGGCCGCGGTGCAGCGCTCGCTCTACGAGCCGGGAACGCCCGCCAAGTACATCGAGTTCCCGAAGGCCCGATACGGGCTCTATCAGGTGGATCGGGTCCTGGCGGACGGTCGGGACGTCGGTATCTCGCACGATGCTGGCTACATCACTGGCGAGCAGGTTTTTGCCTCCTTGGCGAGCATCGACGCCGAGCACGCGGAGTGGGGCACCGAGGTCGTCGTGGTGTGGGGCGAGCAGCCGAACTCCACTAAGCCGGCCGTTGAGCGCCACCGACAAGCCGAGGTTCGCGCAACGGTCTACCCGGCCCCGTACTCGTCGTTCGCCCGCGAGAACTACCGCAAGGATTAGCACCCGTCGCCCACTGTGTGGTGACGAAGGGCGAGCCCGACTCACGGGGGATGGCGGGGTGCGGTGCTCCCTTGCGCCTCGTCATCGACCGCCGCTTCCGCCGCGCACTGGTGTTCCAGACTCGCGGTGGTCGAGCGACCGCAGTCCAGGATCGATTCAAGGAGGAATCGAACGTGTTCACCGATCTCGAAATTCTGCAGGCGCAGCCACAGTGTGGCGCTCCGCATCGACGTTGCGCTCGTCGGATGGCGGCGCCCTTGGGAGTCGGGTCCAGGTCACCCGAGCGGGCAGTGCATGTCCGTGCCGACTGTCATCGTCGGGTCGCGATCGGCCGTTCGATGCGGCGCCTATCTCCTCGATTCAGATTAGCGAAGCGACAAGTCCTTGCAACGCGAAAGCGAGTGGACACCCGTCCACGGCGCGGCTCGTTTCAGGTGCCACCGCACGCGTCGCAGGCGTCCCCGGAATGACCGACGGAGGGGATTACCGTATGAACGGCCAGGGGATACTTGAGCGCACTGAAGCGATCATGACCTGCTTTTCGTCAGACCGATTCATCCTCACGGCGGCTGAAGTCGCGAAGCAGACTGACATAGCCATCTCGTCGGTTCATCGCATGATCGTCAAGCTCCTGGAGCTCGGCTGGCTCGTCCGCACGGGCTCCCACCATTACACGATCGGAATTCGACTCTGGCAGTTAGGCGAGCTCGCCCCGGCCTTGCTGATTCTCCGGGAGATCGCTACACCGCACTTGACGACGCTCTACGAGGCCACGCGTCAGAACGTTCACCTCGCGGTCGTCGCCGGATCCGACCCCCTGCACGCTGGCGCGCTCTTCATTGCAAGAGTCGCTGGCGTGTCGTCCGTCCCGACCGTTGCGCGCGTTGGCGGAACGTTCCCGCTACATACAACGGGGGTGGGCAAGGCGCTTCTCGCCACGCAGCCGTCCGACTGGATCGATATCCACCTGTCGTCAGGTCTGCTCGCGGAGACCAGGTTCTCCATCGTGGAGGAACGCATACTTCGACAGCAACTGGACGTGGTCCGGGCCCGCAACTACGCGGTTGCGATGGAGGAGATGTCACTTGGAACAGCGTCGGTGGCCGCCCCCGTCGGGCCCATAGGTGGATTCCCTGGGGCCGCGATAGGCGTGGTGACGACTGTCGCCGACTTTCGCGAGACGGAGCTAGCGGCAGTCGTCCGTAGCGGGGCGCGAGCCGTCAGCGATTCTCTCCGCTCATATAATGGATCAGCCGTCGCCGTCGCTTGTGACTGACTGAGCCCAGGCGAACCGAGGAGTCCGCGATTCAGGAACTGGCAGCGGCGGAATCCGAACAGCTGACGCTGCAGGGTGTGGAGAACCCGCACCACTCAGCGGAATCTCACCTCTGCGTCGTAGTCCACAATCGTCATAGCTCGTCGCCACTGCCAGTAACGGTGGCCGCGAAACTGAATGGCCAGAACTACCCTTCGTCGCCCGCAAGAGGTCTACCGTCAGGGCCGTCCTCGAACGTGAGCCATGGACCAGTAAATGGCACCCGGTACTCGCCCCTCTCGCTGTAATCACAGACACCTGCGGGGAATATCGCCAGTAGGCGCTCCCATTGCTCGTCGGTCATACCGACGTACTCTGTTCGGCTGGGCTCCTTGAGCGAGCACTTTACGACGTCGGAGGTGAAAGGCTGTCCTGCGGCTGTGCGCGGGAAGGTCTGAAGCGGGTACGCGGTGTCGCAAGCCACCATCGGCTGCTGCTGATTCGCGACGTCATAACAGCGATCCGACAGCTGCTCCGCACGGTGGGCCTTCACCTTCTCGGCCGCGGAGCGATTCGACTTATCGGCGGCGATCCCGGTCAGCCATGCATCCATCGCACGAAACGCGTCGTCGGTCGGCACGTGCCCGATGGTCGTCGCGGCCGACGTGGAGACACGGAAGACGACGTGATTGTCGGCGTGACCGTTGGCGATGGTGAGCCGCTCACGAACGACGTAAGGGAACATCTGTTCGTGGCTGTTCGCCGCGACCGGGTCGGTGGTCACCGTATCAATGATCGGCAAAGCGTCCAGCCCGGCCATATCTGGAACGAGACCATTCGCGTAGGCCCGACGCACCGCGTCCGAGTCCGCTTCCAAACGGGCGCCGACACGGTTCCAGTCCAGATCGAACCCGCCAACCTTCGCGTTGAGATCAAGGAACTGGTGGATCGAGATCACGCCGTCATCCAACGCCTTCCGACCGTACTCGACCCCGGTGTTGTCGGCGTACCGGTTCGCGAATCCGCGGCCCGCAACGCGCTCTTGCTCGCTCCAAACGGACTCGTCACGCAAACCCAGTACGTTCGCCGAGGTGTCCGGGAGCGAACAGCGCAGACCGCCTGGATTCGTCACGGGGTGGTACTCAACATCCGACGGAACGATGCTCGCACAGTTCGTCGGAGAGAATGTCCCCGACGTCGCACGTTGCGCGTCGCAGTACATCTTGTCGCGTCCCTGCACTGCGTTCACCTGTGCAGTCGTCCAACCGTCGGAGTTCTGCGCGAAGTACGGCTTGAGCAGATCACAATCGATCTGGGTCTGGAATATCAAGCTGTTCAGATCCTGAAACGGGCGCTGACGATTCAGTCCGTCCAGGATGCCTGGATAGCGCGTGGCCAAATCCATCTGGGTGAGCGACCCACCCGAACCGCCGTGCCCCATCGTGAAAGTCGGGACCCCGTATCGCTCGATGAAATGCTCCTTCAGCATCACGGAGGTCTCGTCCGAAATCGTCGCGTTACAGTCGTTACCCATCGCCATCTTGCTTGACGAGGCTACCGCGTAGCCCATCGACAGTGGCAGGTCAGCGAGGATCGGTGGGCTGGAGTAGCCGACATCAACGAGCGGATCCGTGGAGATCATTCCCATCGTGTGCCCAAATCCGCAGCCCCCTCCGTACATGAAGACGAGTTTTCGGCTCCAGGTAGGTTGCGGGTCCCAGGGCGTCCAGTTGGGATCGGCGGGATCCACGATCGCTGCAATGCGGTAAACGCCGCGGTTGATCACCCCCGTCTCGACTCGCACGACGTATGGGACCGTCTTGCCTTTTACCTGGACGGTTGCGACATCCAAAGCAGGCGTTGCGAGGTCAAATTCGACGAACTCGCCGGCCACGTTGCGGT
>NZ_DATMIO010000112.1:0-2232 GCF_035554235.1 Microbacterium sp.
CCCACACTTGGCCTGGCTCACTCTTCGCCCAGCGATTGCGGGTGCCGAGTGTCACTCAATGAGGAGGAACGTCATGGCAGAACCCATCGCGATCATCGGCGCCGGACCCGCGGGGATGGCAACGGCCCTCGCGCTGCAGAAGGTGGGGCATCCCGCCGTCATCTACGAACGGTACAAAGAGGCCCGGCCCGCCGGCAACATCCTCAATCTGTGGCCGCCGCCCATCAAAGCGCTCCAGGATATGGGAGTCGACACCGATGATCTCGGCGCTCCCTGCGCCGGTGTCTTCACGAACGCGAAGGGGCATGTGCGCGCCGACGTGCACATTGACCCCGAGGTGCAGCGCAAGTACAACGGCGGGTTCATCGGGATGCTGCGCCCCGTTCTCTACGAACGCATGCTGGCCGCTCTTCCAGAGGACACGATCCAACCCAGCACGACCATCACCGACTTCCACGATCACGGCGACGGAGTGACGCTCACCTTCGCCGATGGCACCACCAAGGAGACACCCGTGCTGATCGGTGCGGACGGGATCGACTCCATGGTCCGCCGGAAGCTCTGGGGCGACTCCCCCAAGCGCGAGCACAAGCTGCACATCATCGGCGGATACACCATGACCACGCCGCCGGGACCGCGGAAGGGCTACTGCGTCGTCGCTCACGGCCGCAAGGTGCAGGGAAGCTACTCCTCCATCCGGAAGGACGGCCAGGACGGCTTCCAGTGGTGGGTTCTGGAAGCCTGGAACCCCGAGACTCCCCCGCCGGCGAGCCTCGCCGCCCACGCGAGGAGCCTCGCCGCCGAGTTCCCCGCAGTCGCGACACTCGTCGCCGCCACACCCGAGCAGAACATACAGCGCTGGCAGATCAGAGACCGCGTCCCACTCGAGAAGTGGTCGAAGGGCCGCGCGACCTTGGCCGGGGACTCGGCGCACGCGACCTCCCCATATGCCGCCTACGGCGCAGGGATGTCGATCGGCGACGGCTATTTCATCGCCAAGAACCTCAACGGCGTCGACCTGGCCGACACCGCCGCCGTCGTCGGTGCGCTCGAAACCTACGAGCAGCCGCGCATCCCGCACACCACGGCCCAGGTGCAGATGGCCTACCAGCTCGGTCAGATGTTCCACCACGCCCCGGCGATCGTGCGCCCCGTCCGCGACTTCTACTTCGACCACTCCAAGATGCTGCAAAAGCAGATCGGCGATCAGAACCCGAAGGACATCATCGCGCAGCTTGGCGAGATGGGCGAGGCGCTGGGTCCGTCGCGAGACGCACTCGAAGAGACCGCGTGAAACGGCCGAGCGGTCAGCTGAGCCGGCGACTCGCGGCCCTTCACCCGGAGGTGTGGGACGCGGAGCAGTCGGCCTTCGCCGAGACCCTGGTCAGGGGCCCGCGAGGGCGGTCCGTCTACGCCGAGGACGGATCGCTCTTCGTCCTGTTCGATGCCCTCCTCAGAGCCCCCGGCGCCGGCGATCGTCTCCAGGCGCTGGGCCTGGCGGTCCAGGGCTTGGACGCGGGTGCACCCACCGCGCTTCCGCTCGCGCTGCGCGAAGCCGTCATCTGCGCCGTCGTCGCGCATCGCGGGTGCGCCACCGAGTTGCGCACACACGCGCCGAAGGCCCGCGCGGCCGGCATCACTGCCGACGAGCTCGCCGCCATCGAGGAGGGGCGCGGAGCCGAGGTGCTCCCTCAGCCGATCGCGGCGGCCCTCGGCCTGACCGGGCGACTCCTCGACCAGGACACCCTGACAGACACCGAGTACGACGCCTTCCGCACGGTGCTCGGCGAGCAAGCGATCGTCGCGATCGTCATCCTGGTCGGCTACTACGAGCTCGTCAGCGCACTGTTCCGCACGTTCGCACTAGATTCCGAGGACTGAAATGAAGATTGCACGGTACCTGCTCGCAAACGAGACGCGCGTCGGCGTCGTCGACGGCGACCGCATCCATCCCTTTCCGGAGGGCACGACGATCAATGTCGTCGTGGAGCTCGGCCTGGAGGGTCTGCTCGATACCGGAGCGCAAGCCCTGCGCACCTCACCGGCCGTGCCACTCGCCGATGTCACCCTCGTGTCTCCCGTCGAGCCCCGGCTTCTGCGCGACTTCACCACGTTCGAGCAGCACGTCGAGGGAATGATGAAGTTCTCCGGGCACTCCGGGATCGTCGACGCCTTCTACGAGTTCCCACCCTTCTACACCGCCACGCCCCACGTGACGACAGGTCCCGGCGC
>NZ_DATMIO010000113.1:0-10968 GCF_035554235.1 Microbacterium sp.
CGACCTTGTCGGGGCAGCCGACCTGCGCGCCCATCGCGGCCGGGACGGCGAAGCCCATGGTCCCGAGCCCTCCGGAGTTGATCCACTTCTGCGGCCGCTCGTAACCGACGAAGTGCGCCGCCCACATCTGGTGCTGGCCGACGCCGGCGGCGAAGATGCCCTCGGGACCGGTCAGCTCGCCGATGCGCGAGATCACGTATTGCGGGGCGAGGAGCCCGTCGGTCGGCTCCGAATAGCCGAGCGGGAACTCCGCGCGGAGCCCATCGAGGTACGACCACCACTCATCGATGTCGACGCCGCCGCTCTCGGGCTTCGCGCCCTCGATCTGGCTGCGGAACGCGATCTCGAGGTCGACGAGCACGTCCTTCAGGTCGCCCACGATCGGCACATCGGCCGTGCGGATCTTCGAGATCTCGGCGGGGTCGATGTCGACGTGCACGACCTTGGCCTTCGGCGCGAACAGCGCCGCCTTGCCCGTCACGCGGTCATCGAACCGGGCTCCGAGCGAGACCAGCAGGTCGGCCTCCTGCAGCGCGAGCACGGCAGGAACCGTACCGTGCATGCCCGGCATGCCGAGGTGCTGCGGATGCGAGTCGGGGAACGCCCCGCGCGCCATGAGTGTCGTCACGACGGGCGCGCCGGTCGTCTCGGCGAGCGTCAGCAGCTCGGCCGCCGCCTGGGCGCGGATCGTGCCGCCGCCCACGTAGAGCACCGGGCGCTTGGCCTCTGCGAGCAGCTGGGCCGCGGCCTGGATCTGCTTGCCGTGCGCCTTCGTGACGGGCCGGTAACCGGGAAGGTCGATCTTCGGCGGCCAGATGAACGGCGCCTCGGCCTGCTGCGCGTCCTTCGTGATGTCGACGAGCACCGGGCCGGGGCGGCCGGTGCCGGCGACCTCGAAGGCCGAGGCGATCGCGGCCGGGATGTCCTCGGCGCGCTTGACCAGAAAGGAGTGCTTCGTGATCGGCATCGTGATTCCGACGATGTCGGCCTCCTGGAACGCGTCCGTCCCCATCAGATTCGAGAACACCTGACCTGTGATGCAGACGATCGGCACCGAGTCCATATAGGCGTCGGCGATGGCCGTCACGAGGTTGGTGGCACCGGGGCCGGACGTCGCGATCGCGACGCCGATCTTGTTCGACGCGGCGGCGTAGCCCTCGGCCGCGTGACCGGCGCCCTGCTCGTGGCGCACGAGGATGTGGCGCAGCTCGGACGAGTCCATCAGGGGGTCGTAGACCGGGAGGATCGCTCCCCCGGGCAGGCCGAAGACGTCCTTGACGCCCAGCAGCTCGAGGGAGCGGACGACCGCCTGCGCGCCCGTGAGCACGGGCGTCGACGCGGTGCGAGCGGGTGGCCGAGGAACGGCCGTGGCGGATTCGGCGGGCATGGTGGTGTCCTTGCGATTGCGAATGGATGTCGGGGGCAGGCCTCAGCCGGTCGTCGCGCCCTCCGCTGCGGAGCGCACGAGTCGCGAGTACTTGGCCAGAACGCCACGGGTATAGCGCGGAGGAAGGGGCTCCCAGCCGTCGCGGCGGGAGCTCAGCTCTGCGTCATCGACGAGTAGGTCGAGAGTGCGAGCCGCGATATCGACCCGTATCAGATCACCATCGCGCACGAAGGCGATCGGACCGGAGTCCACCGCTTCGGGTGCTATGTGGCCGATACACAGGCCGGTTGTGCCGCCTGAGAATCTGCCGTCCGTCAAGAGTAGTACATCTTTTCCGAGCCCAGCGCCCTTGATGGCGGCGGTGATCGCGAGCATCTCGCGCATGCCGGGTCCGCCCTTGGGCCCCTCGTAGCGGATGACGATGACATCCCCCGCGGCGATCTGTCCGGCCTCGAGGGCGTCCATCGCGGCGCGCTCGCGCTCGAACACGCGGGCCGGTCCCTCGAACACGTTGGCGTCGAAGCCCGCCGACTTCACGACCGCCCCCTCGGGGGCGAGCGAGCCGTGCAGGATCGTGATGCCGCCGGTCGCGTGGATCGGGTCGTCGAGGCGGTGGATGACGGTGCCGTCGATCGGGTCGGGATCGAGGTCGCGCAGGTTCTCTGCGAGGGTCTTGCCGGTCACGGTGAGCGCGTCGCCGTGCAGCAGGCCCTCATCGAGCATCGCCTTCATGATCACCGGGATGCCGCCGTGGCGGTCGACGTCGTTCATCACGAACTTGCCGAAGGGCTTCATGTCGGCGATGTGCGGGGTCTTGTCGCCGATGCGGTTGAAGTCATGCAGCGTCAGGTCGACCTGCGCCTCGCGGGCGATCGCCAGGAGGTGCAGCACGACGTTCGTCGAGCCGCCGAGTGCCATCGCCAGGGCGATCGCGTTCTCGAAGGCCTCCTTGGTGAGGATGTCGCCGGTCGTGATGCCGAGGCGGAGCAGATTGACCACCGCCTCGCCCGAGCGGTGCGCGTAGTAGTCGCGGCGGCGATCGGCGGCGGGCGGCGCGGCCGAGCCGGGCAGGCTCAGACCCAGGGCCTCGGCGACGGAGGCCATCGTGTTCGCCGTGTACATGCCACCGCAGGCGCCCTCACCGGGCGCGAAGGCGCATTCGATGCGCTTGAGGTCGGCCTCCGTCATCCGCCCCGCCATGCACGCGCCGACGCCCTCGAAGGAATCGATGATCGTGATGTCCTTCTCGGTGCCGTCGCTCAGCTTGACCCAGCCGGGCGCGATCGAGCCGGCGTACAGGAAGACGCTCGAGAGGTCGAGGCGGGCGCTCGCCATCAGCATGCCCGGGATCGACTTGTCGCAGCCCGCGAGCAGCACGGTGCCGTCGAGGCGCTCGGCCATCACGACGGTCTCGACCGAGTCGGCGATGACCTCGCGGGAGACGAGCGAGAAGTGCATTCCCTCGTGGCCCATCGAGATGCCGTCCGAGACGGAGATGGTGCCGAACTGCAGCGGGTATCCCCCGCCGGAGTGCACGCCCTCCTTGGCGCCCTGTGCGAGGCGGTCGAGGCTCAAGTTGCAGGGCGTGATCTCGTTCCAGCTCGACGCGATGCCGATCTGGGGCTTCTCCCAGTCCGCGTCGCCCATGCCGACGGCGCGCAGCATGCCTCGCGACGTCGTGGCCTCGATGCCGTCGGTGACGACTCGGCTGCGGGGTTTGATATCGGGAGGGGTGGAGTCTGACGCCATGCCTTGAAGTCTATTGCGACAGGTCGGCCCGCAAGGTCCCCAGCAGGTCGAGCAGGGCGGCCAGTGCCGCGGCATCGCCGAGCCGCACGGTGGCGGCCGTCGGGCCCTCGCCGACCCGCACGCCGAGGTCATCGGGGCCGAGGCTGGCAAGCGCATCCTCGTCGGTCACGTCGTCGCCCGCGAAGAGCACCGCGGTCGCACCGGATAGTTCGCGAAGCGCCTCGACCGCGCTGTCCTTGCCCTCGTGCCGCCACGCGTACTCGAGGATGTCGCGCCCGGTGCGCCGGCGCCAGTTCGGCGCCCGCGTCGCCACGAGCTCATCGATCGCGTCGGTGGCCGCGATCGTGCCGGCGTCGTTCGCGAGCCGCGTGTGCAGCCCGAATCCAAATGCCTTCGGCTCGATCCACGCGCCGGGGATGCCGGCGACGAGGTCGCGCGCGGCGTCGACGAGCGCATCGGCGCGCGCCCGCTCGGCGACGTCGTCGACTCGAGGTCGCGGGGAGATTCCCGCGGCGGGCGGATGCCAGAACTCGGCGCCGTGGGAGCCGGCCAGGTGCACGAGGGAGTCATCCGAGTGCTCCGAGATCACGACGAGGTCGGCGAGCTGCCGGCCGGAAACGTACGCGACCGTCGTGTCGGGCAGCGAGGTGAGCCGGTCGATCGCCGCGGTCGACTCGGGCAGCGCCCGTGCCCGCATCGGCTCGTCCTCGAGCGGCGCGAGGGTGCCGTCGAAGTCGAGGGCCACCAGAAGATTGTCGGATGCCGCGATCCGGCGGACCGCCTCGACCGTGCCGTCGTCGAGGGTCATGTGGCCGTCTCCGAGTTCGCGTCCTCGCGCCGTGCCCGCGCCATCGCCTGGAGGAATTCCCGCGACCATGCCTCGACGTCGTGCTCGAGAACCCGGCGGCGCAGCGCCCGCATGCGGCGGCCCTGTTCGGCGCCGGGCATCTCGACGGCGCGCATGATCGAGTCCTTGAGACCCTCGATGTCGTGGGGGTTGATCCGGATCGCGCTGCCCATCTCGTCGGACGCACCGGTGAATTCGCTCAGGACGAGAACGCCGCGATTGTCGGTGCGGGTGGCGACGTACTCCTTGGCGACGAGGTTCATGCCGTCGCGGAGCGCCGTGACGAGCATGACGTCGGCGGCGAGGAAGAGGGCGACCATCTCCTCGCGCGGGTAGCCCTGGTGGAGGTAGCGGATCGCCGAGTGACCCATGGTGTCGACATCCCCGTTGATGCGGCTCACTGTCAGCTCGATCTCGTCGCGCAGCTGCATGTAGGCCTCGACGCGCTCGCGGCTCGGGCTGGCGACCTGCACGAGGGTCACGTCCTCGACCTTCAGCCTCCCCTCGGCGAGCAGCTCGCCATAGGCCTTCAGGCGGTGCCCGATCCCCTTGGTGTAGTCGAGGCGGTCGACACCGAGCAGGATCTTTCTGGGGTTGCCGAGGCTCGCCCGGATCTCGGCGGCACGGGCACGCACCTCGGGCCTGTGCGCGAGCTCGATGTACGACGACGCGTCGATGGAGATCGGGAACGCCCGCGCGCGGGCGACCCGGGTCGATCCATCCGCGAGCGGCACCGTGATTCCCGAAGCCTTCGTCTCGAAGCGCAGCTGGCGCCGCACCGCGCGGGCGAAGTTGCCGGCATCCGCCACGCGCTGAAAGCCGATCACGTCGGCACCGAGCAGTCCCTCGAGCACCTGGCGGCGCCACGGCAGCTGCGAGTAGAGGCCGTATGCCGGGAAGGGAATGTGGTGGAAGTAGCCGATCGTGAGATCCGGCCGCAGCTCCCGGAGCATCTTCGGCACGAGCTGCAGCTGGTAGTCCTGCACCCACACGGTGCCGTTGTAGGCGACCGCCGAGGCCGCAGCCCCGGCGAAGCGACGGTTGACGCGGACGTAGGCGTCCCACCACAGGCGGCTGTACCGCGGCTCGGCGATCACGTCGTGGTACAGCGGCCAGATGGTGTCGTTCGAGAAGCCCTCGTAGTAGAGCTCGACGTCGTCGGCGCTGAGCGAGACGGGCACGAGATGCGTGCCCTCGAAATCGAAGGGCTCGACCTCGAGATCGGCCTGGCCGGGCCATCCCACCCATGCCCCGTGGTTCTGGCGCATGACAGGTTCGAGCGCCGTCACGAGGCCACCCGGCGAGCGGCGCCAGGCCTGCTCGCCGTCGGGTCCCGTGACACGGTCGACGGGAAGCCGGTTCGCGACGACGACCAGATCTGCCTGGGGCACGCGTTCTCCTGTCGATAGGGGGCGCGGTCTTTCCAGGCTACCGTGCACCCGCGCGGGGACTGCCCCGCGCTGTCAAGGGCCCCCGCCGACGGGACCGGGCCGGTAGCGTGTTCCCATGCGCAAGTATGTCTTCGGCACTGGATTGATCTCCGCGGTCATCGGCGGGCTCACGCTGCTGCGGGGTGCGCGCGATGCGGAGTTCACGTGGCGCACCGCCCTCGCCTGGCTGAGCTGGGGCATCACGCTCGCCCTCGCGATCGGTGCCGTCGTCGACACGCGGCGCGCGAGCCGGGGTGCGCTCGTGCCGGCCGAGTCGAAGGTGTACGGCAAGGAGCCCGAGCTGGTCAAGAAGCGCCTCCGCGGCTGATCGCGAGACTAGAGCCGGATCTCGTAGTGCACGAATCCGGTGCTTTCGGCGACCCTGTCGTACAGGGCGCGCGCCCTGTCGTTGTGCTTCTGGGTCAGCCAGTACACCTTCGAGCAGCCGTGCTCGGCCGCCCACGCGCGGACGTGCTCGATCAGGGCGGCGCCGGCGCCGGAGCCGCGCGCATCGGGGTGCACGAACAGGTCTTCGAGGTAGCAGTACGGACCCTCCGACCACGTCGCGGCGTGCGTCAGCCAGTGAGCGAAGCCGATCGTGCGGCCGGAGTCATCGCGCGCGACGGCGCCGTGGATGCCGGATGCCGGATCGAGCAGTCGCTCGAATGTCAGGATGGTCTGCGTCGCCGGGAGCGTCGCCTCGTAGAACTCGAGGTACCCCCACCACAGCGCGAGCCAGTCGTCGTGGTCGGCCTGCGTCAGCGGTGCGATCTCAGCCATCCGTTCAGGGTACGCCGCCACCCCTGCCGATGTTCGGCTCGGCTGTCAGCGCGTCAGGATGAGGGCGTCGCCCTGTCCCCCGCCGCCGCACAGGGCGACGGCCGCCGTGCCTCCCCCGCGGCGCACGAGCTCGTGCACCGCATGAACGACCAGCCGGTTGCCGGACGCCCCGATCGGGTGCCCGATCGCGATGCCGCCGCCGTGGATGTTGACGATGTCGTCCGACAGCGACAGCTCCTTCTGGGATGCCGCGACCACGGCGCCGAACGCCTCGTTGATCTCGACCAGGTCGAGGGCGGATGCCTGGATACCCTGCTTCTCGCACGCCTGGGCGATCGCCCGCGCCGGCTGCGAGTGCAGCGAATTGTCGGGTCCCGCGACCTGTCCGGCGGCGCCGACGCACGCGAGCACGTGCCACCCCTGCTCATCGGCGTGGGCCCGCGAAGTGAGCACGACCGCCGACGCGCCGTCGGAGATCTGCGACGAATTGCCGGCGGTGATCGACCCGCCCTCGGCGAAGGCGGCACGAAGCCCCGCGAGCGATTCGACGGTGGTGTCGGGGCGGATGCCCTCGTCCTTCGTCACGACGAGCGGGTCGCCCTTGCGCTGGGGGATCTCGACCGCGACGATCTCGGCGTCGAAGACGCCGGCGGCCTGCGCGGCGGCCGCGCGCTGGTGGGAGCGGGCGGCCACGGCATCCTGAGCGCTGCGGTCGACGCCGAAGCGCTCGTTGTGGCGTTCCGTCGACGCACCCATGCTCTCGCGGTCGTACGCGTCGGTCAGGCCGTCGTACGCCATGTGGTCGAGCACCTCGACGCTGCCGTACGTCCAGCCATCGCGCGAGCCCATCAGCAGGTGCGGGGAGCGCGTCATCGATTCCATGCCGGCGGCGACGACGACATCCGCGTCCCCCGTCTTGATCATTCGCGCGCCGTCGATGATCGCGGTGAGGCCCGAGAGGCACACCTTGTTGACCGCGACGGAGTGGACGTCCCAGCCGATGCCGGCGCCGATGGCGGCCTGGCGGGCGGGGTTCTGGCCGGTGCCGGCCTGAAGCACCTGGCCGATGATGACGGCGTCGACGGTGTCGGCGGGGATGCCGCCCTGCGCGAGGGCACCGCGGATGGCGGCCGAGCCGAGTTGCGGCGCGGTCAACGCGGCGAGCTGCCCCTTGAGCCGGCCTTGCGGGGTGCGTGCGGCCGCGACGATGACGACGTCGTCGGCGGGGGCGGAGGAAGCGGTCATGACGCCACCCTAAGCGTGTCGGAGACGGTGAGGGCGGGCTCGGTAGCGGCGACAACCTCGTCGACGGTCACCCCTGGTGCGGTCTCGACCAGCACCAGTCCGGCATCCGTCACATCGATCACCGCGATGTCGGTGATGATGCGATCGACGACCCCCTTGCCCGTGAGCGGCAGCGAGCATTCGTTCACGATCTTGGCCGAGCCGTCTTTCGCGACGTGCTCCATCAGCACGATGACCCTCGCGGCGCCGTGCACGAGGTCCATCGCGCCGCCGGGACCCTTGACCATCTTTCCCGGGATCATCCAGTTGGCGAGGTCGCCCGTGGCCGAGACCTGCATCGCGCCGAGGATGGCCGCGTCGATCTTGCCGCCGCGGATCATGCCGAAGCTCATGGCCGAATCGAAGAACGCGGTGCCGGGGAGCGTCGTCACGGTCTCCTTGCCGGCGTTGATGAGATCGGGATCGACGTTCTCCTCGGTCGGGTACGGCCCGACGCCCAGGATGCCGTTCTCGGACTGCAGCACCACCGTGACGTCGTCGGGAACGTAGTTGGGGACGAGCGTCGGGAGGCCGATGCCGAGGTTGACATACGAACCGTCGGCGAGCTCCGCGGCCGCGCGGGCCGCCATTTCATTGCGGGTGAGTGCCATTGCCGTCACGCTCCTTCCGGCATCGGGCGGGATGCCGCTTGCTCTGCGGAAACCGTGCGCCGCTCGATGCGCTTCTCGATGTCGGTGCCGACCTCGATGATGCGATGCACGTAGATGCCCGGCAGGTGCACCTGGTCGGGATCGAGCTCGCCGGGTTCGACGAGCTGCTCCACCTGAGCGATGCAGACCTTGCCCGCCATGGCGGCGAGCGGGTTGAAGTTGCGTGCCGCCTTGTTGAAGATCAGGTTGCCGTGCCGGTCGCCCTTGAGCGCGTGCACGAGCGCGAAGTCGGTGACGATGGCCTCTTCGAGCACGTAGTCGCGCTCGACACCGGTCACCGCGAAGGTGCGCACGTCCTTGACCGGCGAGGCGACGGCGACACCGCCCTGTCCGTCGTACCGGCGCGGGAGCCCGCCCTCGGCGACCTGCGTGCCGACGCCGGTCTGCGTGTAGAACGCGCCGACACCGGATCCGCCTGCGCGGAGCTTCTCGGCGAGGGTGCCCTGCGGCGTCAGCTCGAGCTCGAGCTCCCCGGAGAGGAACTGCCGCTCGAACTCCTTGTTCTCGCCGACGTATGACGACGTCATCTTGCGGATGCGCTTCGCGTTCAACAGGATGCCGAGGCCCCAGTCATCCACCCCGCAGTTGTTCGACACGATGCTGAGATCGCTCGTTCCCTGCGCGAGCAGGGCCTCGATGAGGGCGATGGGGTTTCCCGAGAGGCCGAATCCGCCGACCGCAAGGCTCGCGCCGTCCGGGATGTCGGCGACGGCCTCTGTCGCCGAGGCATACGTCTTGTCGATCACGTGTCTCCACTCCTTCGTCGAACCCGCGCACCACCATCCGGTCGCTGGCCGACCGTTCGGGATGCCGCTTCCACTCTGCGCCCGCGAGGCCTCTCGGCTCAAGCCCCGGCTTGTGATGTGGATGGACCTGGACGTAGTGTCCACATTATGGAACGCTCGCCGATTGTGCCCGGTGCGCAGGCGATCGCGCGCGCGGCCCGCCTGCTCCGCCTCGTCACGGCTGCCGGCGAAGCGGGGGCCGGGGTGCAGGAGCTCGCCCGGCAGGCCGACCTCTCCCGCTCCACCGCACACCGGCTGCTGTCGGCCCTGCGCGTGGAGGGGCTCGTCGATCAGGACGAGCAGAGCGCGAGATGGATGCCGGGCCCCGAGCTGTTCCTGATGGGCAGCGTCGCCGCCGCGCGGTACGACGTGACGGGGCTCGCCCGCGACATCGTGCGCTCGCTCGCGGTCAAGACCGAGGAGAGCGCGTTCCTCTCCGTGCGCCGCGCCGACGAGACGGTCTGCCTGCTGCGGGAGGAGGGCAGCTTCCCGATTCGGTCGTTCGTGCTCAGCGAGGGGGTGCGGTTTCCCCTCGGCGTCGCGTCCGCGGGGCTCGCGATCCTGGCCTTCCTTCCCGAGGCGGATGTCGATGCCTATCTCGACCGGCACCCCGAGCTACCCGAGCGATTCGGGCGCCCGCACGCGCCCCGGCCGCTGCGGGAACGCATCGCCGACACCCGCGACCGCGGTTACGCGGTCAATCCCGGACTCATCGTCACCGGCAGCTGGGGGCTCGGCGCCGCCGTGTTCAACCGCGCCGGGCAGCCCGAGTGGGCGCTGAGCCTGACCGGGGTCGAGTTCCGGTTCGGGCCCGACCGGCTGCCCGCGCTCGGGCGGACGCTCCTCGCGCACGCGCACCAGCTCACGACCCGCATCGCCGCCGCCGGGCGCTGAGGGCGCGGCCGTTCGTCTCGCGTCGGCGGCTACGCCCGCCGGCGCTTCGGCTTGTCTTCGCCCGCCTTCGGCGCGTCGACGCTCACGTCGATGAGCTCCTGCCCCCGGTCGGTCGACCAGATCGCCTCGAGCCCGCGGTCACCGTGCTGAGATGCCCGCACCGCGCGCTCGTCGGCCCACCCGTTGAGGCGGTGCCCGGCGTGGCCGCGCACGTGCTCGAACGTCACGTCGGGCAGTCCCGCCGCGCGGCGCGCGTCGCGCGCCACGATGAGCTCGCTCAGGATGTCGGCGTTCTTGGTGGGCTCGCGGGTGCTGGTCTTCCAGCCCCGGCGTCTGTGCGCGTCCATCCACTGCGTGTAGCTGTTGATCGCATACATCGAGTCGGCCTGGATCAGCAGGTCGGCCACGCCCGCGTGGTCGCGGATCGCGTACAGCACCGCCAGCAGTTCACCGATGTTGTTCGTCCCGGCGGCGAGCGACCCGGCCGCCCACCGGCCGTCCTCCCCCACCCATGCCCACCCGGCCGGACCGGGGTTGCGCATGCAGGCGCCATCGGTCGCGACGATGTACCGAGGCATGGTTTCGATTCACTCCGCAATCCCGATGTTGCAAACCCACGAAGGGCCCCGTCTTCCGCGATTCGCTGAAGCCGGAGCCCTGTCTGTGCACCCCCTGGGACTTGAACCCAGAACCCACTGATTAAGAGTCAGTTGCTCTGCCGATTGAGCTAGAGGTGCATGATCCGCAAGAGGCGAACCGAGGGTCAACATTAGCATCACGGTTACGTCGGCCGCGAATCGAGGCACGGCGGCCCGGTATCCTTTCAGGTGTGCTCTCCCCTTCCCCTCCGCCCGCTGCCGGCGCGTCAGTGAGCGAAGGGCTGGAGGCCGATCTCGCCTTCGCTCTGCGCCTTGCAGATGCGGCGGACGCGCA
This sequence comes from Microbacterium sp., assembly GCF_035554235.1. Taxonomy (GTDB): domain Bacteria; phylum Actinomycetota; class Actinomycetes; order Actinomycetales; family Microbacteriaceae; genus Microbacterium. The sequence continues at coordinate 10,761 of NZ_DATMIO010000113.1, forward strand.
GTCGCTTCCGCGCTTCGACGCGGCCGACCTCAGTGTTTCGGTGAAGGCCGACTCGTCGCATGTCACCGATGCCGATCTTGCGACCGAGCGCGCCATCCGCGCACTGATCGAGACAGAGCGCCGCGGCGACGGCATCTTCGGTGAAGAGTTCGGCGAGCAGGGCGGCACCGCTCGCCAATGGATCATCGATCCCATCGACGGCACCGCG
>NZ_DATMIO010000114.1:0-4671 GCF_035554235.1 Microbacterium sp.
CATGCGGTCGCCGATCATCCCGGTGTTCTCGGAGTGCGCCCCGATGCGGTTGAGCGCCGAGCGGAACATCATCGGGTTGGGCTTGCCGACGACGTAGGGCTCCTTGCCGGTGGCCTTCGTGATGAGCGCGGCGAACGCGCCCGTGGCGGGGACGACGCCGCCGGGTGCGGGGCCTGTCGCGTCGGGGTTCGTCACGATGAACCGCGCGCCCGCGTTGATGAAGCGGATGGCCTTCGTGATCGCCTCGAACGAGTACTGGCGGGTCTCGCCGACGACGACGTAGTCGGGCTGCGACTCGGTCATGATGAAGCCCGCCTCGTGCAGGGCGGTCGTGAGACCTGCCTCGCCGATGACGAACGCCGTTCCGCCCGGCAGCTGCGAGTGCAAGAAGTCGGCCGTCGCGAGGGCGGAGGTCCAGATGCGCTCCTCCGGAACGTCGAGACCCGAGCGCGCGAGTCGCGCACTGAGATCGCGCGGGGTGAAGATCGGGTTGTTCGTCAGCACGAGGAACGGCGTTGCCGTATCGCGCCAGTGCGCCAGCAGTTCGGAAGCTCCCGGAACCGGCCGGTTCTCGTGCACCAGCACGCCGTCCATGTCCGTCAGCCAGCACTCGATCTCGTCGCGGCGCGCCATGGCCCCCAGCCTACGGTCGCGGTGGCGACGTGAGTGCACCGGCGACGGCGTAGGGTCTGAGTGTGACCCGACCCGACCCCGCGACCGCGTGGGATCCGGAGCGTCTTCCCGACCTGTCCGGCCGCGTCTACCTCATCACCGGGGCGAACGCCGGGATCGGCTATTTCGCGAGCGAGCAGCTCTCCCGCGCGGGGGCCCATGTGGTCATGAGCGGCCGCAGCCCCAATCGGCTCGCGGCGGCCCGTGCCGCCATCAATCGCCGCGTCGACGGCGCCTCCGTCGAGACGCTGCTGCTCGACACCAGCAACCTCGGATCGGTGCGCGCCGCGGCCGCGTCGATGGGTGCGCGCTCGCGGATCGACGGGGTGATGCTCAACGCGGGCATCGTGCACCCGCCCAAGGTGCGCACCCTCACCGCGGACGGCGGGCGCGAACTCGTGCTCGCCACGAACGTGCTCGGCCACTTCGTGCTCGGTGCGGAGCTGCTGACGTCGGTCGCGCGACGTCGGGGACGACTCGTCTGGCTGGGCAGCATGGCCACGCGCCTCGGCTCGTACGACCCCGTCGATCTCGAACTCGAGCAGGGATACACCGGCTGGCGCGCGTACGCGCAGTCGAAGGTGGCCTGCCAGGCGCTCGGATTCGAGGCCGATCGGCGCCTGCGCGAACGCGGCGTCCCCGTCGCGAGCGTCGTGGTGCATCCGGGGTATTCGGTGAGCGGGCGAACGCCCGGCATCCACGGCGTCAACACCCCGTCGCGGCTCGCGCGATTCACCGACAACCTGCAGTCCCCCATCGCGCAGAGCAAGGAGCGCGGGGCTTGGGCGCCCGTGCGGGCGCTCGTCGACCCCGAGATCCAGGGCGGCGAGTACTGGGGCCCCGCGTCGATCGGGCGCGGCGCGCCCCGCAGGCAGCGGCCGTCGAAGACCTCGGTCGACCGTGAGGTCGGGGCGCGCGTGTGGGCGGACTGCGAGCGCCTCACCGGCAGCGCGTGGCCGTTCGAGAAAGTCGTTCGTGCGCTCCGCCGGGGCAAGGCGTGATCTCCCGGGAACTGGCCGCGGCGCTCAAGGCCGAGGGGCTCGTCTGGCACCCGGCATCCGGCGATCGCTTCACGCTCGATCTGCCGGGTCAGAACGAGATCGAAGACGACGTCTTCACCGTCAGCGAGATGACGATCGAGCCGTACAAGTACCCGACGGGCACGATTCTGGGGTTCAACGGAACGACCGAGTGGGCGCTCGACTCGGTCGGTATCGAGCAGACGATCTGGCTGCCCCGCGAAGACCAGCTGCGCGAGCTGCTGCGCGGATCGTTCCGCTCGCTGACCCGCGTCGGCGACGCGTTCGTCGTCGAGATCGCGTGGAGCGAACGGATGCTGTCGCCCGGCGATCCGCTGACGCAGACCTTCGAGCACCCCGAGCCCGCCGAGGCCTACGGCCTCGCCGTGCGGGAGCTCATCCGCCGCTCGCGCTGACGCGTCGCTCGCGCTGACGCGTCGGCCGCTCGCGGCTCAGGCCGTGAGCCACACCGCGTCGCCCGCGGCGGCGGGCAGCTCGACGGACCTCCCATCGAGCACGACCCTCGCGCCGGCTTCCACGCGGACGGTGCGCCCGACCGCGAGCCCGAGCTCGTCGAGCACCCGCAGCAGCACCGGGTCGCGGTCGCTGACCCGCAGCACCCGGCCCTCGTGCGCGGCCGGCGCGGCCCCGAGCAGCACGAACGCCTCGCGATCGATGTGGCCACCGGCATCCGGAATCGCGTCGCCGTGCGGATCGAACCTCGGATGCCCCAGCCGCTCGTCGATCTTGCCGAGCAGCCGGTCGCTGATCGTGTGCTCGAGCACCTCGGCCTCGTCGTGCACCTCGTCCCACCCATAGCCGAACTCGCTCACGAGCCACGTCTCGATGAGCCGGTGCCGGCGCACCATTGCGAGGGCGCGGGCCTCGCCCGCGGCGGTGAGGCGCACGGCGCCGTAGGGCACGTGCGACACGAGGCCCGACGCGGCGAGCTTCTTCACCATCTCGGTGACCGACGACGGGGCGACGCCCAGCTTCGCGGCCAGCACCGACGGAGTGATCGCCTCGTCCTGCCACTCGGTGTGCGAGTAGACGGTCTTGAGGTAGTCGTCGGCTGCGGGTGAGGCCACCAGTCCAGGGTAGGTCAGGCTCCCGAGATCACCAGCCAGAGCAGCACCCCGTTGAGCGCGATCAGGAAGATGGATGCCGCGATGCCCGCGATCGTCGTCGCCGGGCGGTTGCGGAACACCCCGAGCGTGCGCTCCTGCGCCGTCAGCGTCACGAGCGGGATGAGCGCGAACGGGATGCCGAACGACAGCACCACCTGGCTCAGCACGAGCGCGAGGGTCGGGTCGAATCCGATCCCGAGGATCAGCAGCGCCGGGATCAGCGTCACGAGTCGCCGGGCGAGCAGCGGCACGCGGACGTGCAGCAGGCCGTGCATGATCTCGGCCCCCGCATAGGCGCCCACGGACGTCGAGGCGAGTCCCGAGGCCAGCAGACCGACGGCGAACAGCGTCGCGACGAGCGGGCCGAGCGTCGCGCCGAGCGCCTCGTACGCGCCCTCGAGGCTGTCGGTGCCGGGCACTCCGGCGAGGTTCGCGGCCGCCAGCAGCAGGATGCAGAGGTTGACCGTGCCCGCGATGACCATCGCGATCGAGACATCCCACCTCGTCGCCCGCAGGAGCCGAGCGGTGGTGACTCCGCGGGCGCCCTCGAGCTCGACGCTGGTGCGCGCGACCGGCTCGACGATGGCGGGCCGCTCGGCCGCGCCGCCGCGTCTGCGGGCCAAGAACGCGGGAAGCGACACGCGAGCGGGGCGGGCGGCCCACGCGTGCGTTCCGGCGGGCGCGAAGCGGTCGCGCGCGAGCGCGCTGTGCGCGTAGATGGCGTGCGGCATGATCGTGGCGCCGAGAATGGATGCCGCGAGCAGCACCGAGCCGGTGTCTTCGAAGCGCGGCACCAGGCCCCCGACGATGCCGGCCGGGTCGGGCGGTCCGAAGAACACGCCGACCGTGAAGCCGATCGCGATGATGACCATGAGCCCGATCACCACGAACTCGAATGTGCGCGGCCCGCGGCGTGACTGCAGCACGAGCAGGCCCATCGAGACGGTGCCCGTGATCACGCCGCCCCAGACCAGGGGGACGTTGAACAGCAGGTTCAGGGCGACCGCGCCGCCGATGACCTCGGCGATGTCGGTCGCCATGGCCACGAGCTCGGCCTGCAGCCAGTAGGCGCGGCGGGCCCACGGGTTGCGGATGCGGCGGCCGAGCACCTCCGGGAGGCTCTCACCCGTGACCACGCCGAGCTTCGCCGAGAGGTACTGGATGAGCCACGCCATGACGTTGCCGAGCACGACGATCCACACGAGCAGGTAGCCGTAGATCGCCCCGGCCGTCATGTTGCTCGCGACATTGCCCGGATCGAGGTAGGCGACCCCGGCGACGAGGGCGGGTCCGATCAGCCACGCAAGGCGAGGCACGCTGACCGGAGACGCGGTGATGGCCGCCGCGTCGGTGGGGCGGGCGTTCGTGGGGTCGGTGGGATGGCCGGCCGTCGCGTGGGCGGGAGCAGCGTCCGCCGGGCGCGCGTCGGCGGGATCCGTCGCGCTCACGGTCTGCTCGGGAAGGGCTCCGGGCCCCTTTGCCTGGTACATACCCACACTCTAGGGCATTTTTAGGCACACCGAAATATCTGTCCGGCGTACCGGATTCAGGCCGGCTGGGGCTAAGGGGGCGCAGCAACCGGTTTCCCGGGGCGCGGGGGCCGAGTCAGCCTGAATCCGGTACGCGCGGTGGTCGGTAGCCTTGCCCAGTGACCGATCCTGAAGCCGTGCCCGCGGCGCCCGAGCCCGCACGGCAGGCGTCCGAGCCCGCGACCCAGGCGCCCGAGACTCCGGAGCACACAACGCATGGCGTCGGCCCGTGGCCCGGCGGCCCCGGGGCCTGGCCCGAAGACGCCGCGCTCGACCCGGAGCTGCTGGCCCAGGGCGACACCCGCAACGTGATCGACCGCTACC
>NZ_DATMIO010000115.1:0-2041 GCF_035554235.1 Microbacterium sp.
GAGCCGGGCAAGGGCTTCGTCCCCCTCGAGAACGTGGTGGGTCGCGCCTTCCTCGTCACCTGGCCGCTGGCCCGATTCGGCGGCATCGACACCCACCACTCCGACTTCAGGGGCGTGCCGGCGCCGACACCGGCGCCATGACCGTCGTCGCGCCGCGTCTCACCCTCGAGCGACGTCTGCTGCGAGAGCGGCCGATCGTGATCGCGTGCGACGAGGTGGGGCGCGGGGCGCTGGCCGGACCCGTCGCGGTGGGTGCCGCGGTGATGGACGAGCGCGGCGCCCGCCGTCGCATCCCCGACGGGCTGCGCGACTCCAAGCTCGTCCCCGAGCTGCGGCGGGCGGATGTCGCGGCCCGCGCGAGCGCGTGGGTCCAGGGCAGCGCCGTGGGCTGGGCGAGTGCCGCGGAGGTCGATGACATCGGCATCATGCGCGCCCTCGGCCTCGCCGCCATCCGGGCCCTCGCCGATCTGAGCGCGCACGGCTTCCAGACCGCCGAGGCGATCGTCATCCTCGACGGCAACTACGACTACATCACCGCCGCCGGCGCCCGCGGACTCACCATCCGCCCGGTGATCAAGGCCGATCGCGACTGCGCAACCGCCGCCGCCGCATCCGTCATCGCCAAGGTCGCCCGCGACAGCCTCATGGTGGGCTTGCACGATGACCTGCCGGCCTACAACTGGGCGAGCAACAAGGGCTATGCGAGCCCCGATCACCGCGACGCGATCCGCACCCACGGCATCAGCCCGCACCATCGCGCCTCTTGGGCACTCATCCCCGAGACGCTGTTCTGAGAGCCGGGCGTGCGCCATCGTGCGCGGCTCTAGGATGGAGGAACCATGGATGACGAGGTCTTCGAAGATTACGATCGCGAACTCGAGCTGGCCCTGTATCGCGAGTATCGCGACGTGGTGTCCCAGTTCCAGTACGTGATCGAGACCGAGCGACGGTTCTACCTCGCGAACGAGGTCAACGTCGTCCGACGCGACACCGAGCACGACTTCTACTTCGAGCTCACGATGAACGACGTGTGGGTGTGGGACATCTATCGGGCCGACCGGTTCGTGAAGTCCGTGCGCGTGCTCACGTTCAAAGACGTCAACGTCGAAGAGCTGCAGCGACGCGACTTCGAGCTCCCGCAGGAGCTCTCGCTCGACGAGTAGCGCGGGTCTTCGCGGACTTCGGTAGTCGGCGCTTCCTGCACAGGTCTCCGGTCCCGCGCGCTTTCGACGGATGATCCGCTAGGACGCGAACGGTGTCCGGCGCACCGTCAGTCTGGCGTGCATGGCAGACAAGGACGACCTCGGACGCGCGGGTGAGGAGCGGGCCGCGCGCTACCTGGCAGGCGAGCGCTACGAGGTCGTGGACCGAAACTGGCGATGCGCCATCGGCGAACTCGACATCGTCGCGGTCCGCGGCGCCGAGGTCGTCGTGGTCGAGGTGAAGACGCGCCGCGGCGAGGGGTTCGGCCATCCGCTGGAGGCGATCGATTCCCGCAAACGCGCCCGGCTGTGGAGGCTCGCGATGGCGTGGGCGAGCGCGCACCCCGAGACGGCGCGGGGGCGGGGGATGCGGCTCGACGCGATAGCCATCACCGGGCCGGATCCCGCCGTCGCGGCGCTCGAGCACCTCGAGGATCTGCGATGACGGTCGCCCGCACGTGGGCCGTCGCCCTCACCGGCCTCGAGGGCGCGCTCGTCGAGGTCGAGGCCGACCTGTCGAAGCAGACCCCGGAGTTCCACCTCATCGGGCTTCCCGACAAGGCGCTCGGCGAGGCCGTCCGGCGCGTACACAACGCGTGCGCGAACAGCGAGCTGCCGCTGCCGCGCCGCCGGCTGACCGTCAACCTGTCGCCCGCGAGCCTGCCGAAGCAGGGCTCCGGGTTCGATGTCGCCATTGCGATCGCTTCGCTCGCCACAGAGGGAGCGATGGATGCCGCGTCCGTCGAGGCGACGGTGCACATCGGCGAGCTGGGGCTCGATGGCCGGCTGCGTCCCGTGCCCGGCGTGCTGCCAGCCGTACACGCCGCGGCGCGCGCGGG
>NZ_DATMIO010000116.1:0-4024 GCF_035554235.1 Microbacterium sp.
CAGGGTGAAGACCGCCGGCACGAGGAACGCCGCGCACAGGGCGTAGGCGAAGTCCTCGATTGGGGCGAGCCCGATCCTGAGACCGCTCACGTGCTGTTCGGGGTAGGTGAAGAGGCCGGCGGCGATCATGACGTTGTCGAAGACGGCCGTGAGCACCGCCAGCGCCCCCGCGGTGATGCCCGACGCCGCCATGCGGCGCGCGAACCCGGGGCGGCGCAGGGTGGCGAGGGCCACGAGCGCCGTCACCACCAGGAACGGCAGGGTGATGAGCGGGTAGGTCACGTCGTCCCCGTGGTCGCCCGGTCGCGCCGCCGCGCCAGCATCCGCTGCACCGCCACCCACACGACGATCGCGAGGTAGGAGAAAAAGGCGAGGAACACCGGCTCCTCGATAGGGAGCTCGGGTGCGAGCAGGATGCCGACGAACGCCGGGCTGTCGCCCTTCACGAACACGCCGGTCGCGATGCCGACGGCATCCCACACGAGGAAGAACGCGGTGCCGATCGCCACGGCCGCGATGGTGCGCGCGGGGGCGGCGAACAGCGCCAGGCGGAAGCGCCAGTCGAGCATCGTGATTCCGGTGAGGGAGACGACGATCGCGAGCAGGTACAGGCCGCGCATCACTGCTTCAGACCGCGCATCACTGGTTCAGACCCCACATCACTGGTTCAGGCCCCGCATCACTGATTCTGGCCCCGCATCACACGCCCAAGGGTACGTGCTCGGCGAGCGGGCCCGCCGTGCGGTCACCGCGCAGGCGCTTCACGACGAGCTCCGCGCTGATCAGGCACATCGGCAGCCCGATGCCGGGCAGCGCGGACGAGCCGGCGTAGTAGAGCCCGTCGACCTTCTTCGACACGTTGCGGGGCCGGAACACGGCGCTCTGCCTCAGGGTGTGCGCGAGGCCCAGGGCGTTGCCGCGCCACGCGTGCAGGTCGGACTGGAAATCCGCCGGTGCGATCGTGCGTCGCTCGATGATGCGGGCCGCCAGATCCGGAATGCCGCACCACTCGGCGAGCTGCGCGATCACGCGATCGGCGGCAGACTCGACGGCGGCGGAGCCCTCGCCGCCGACCCCGCCGTGGCCCAGGGTGGTGTCGGCGGGAACCGGCACCAGAACGAAGAGGTTCTCGTGGCCCGCGGGCGCCACGCTCGCATCCGTCGCGCTCGGGCGGCAGACGTAGATCGAGGCGGGGTCGGGCACGCGCGGGCGGGCGCCGAAGATGTCGTCGAAGTTCGCGCGCCAGTCCCGCGCGAACAGAAGCGTGTGGTGCGCCAGCTGGGGCAGCGCTCCCTCGACGCCGAGCAGCAGCAGGAGGGCGCCGGGACTCGGCTCGCGCGTGGCCCACCACTGGTCGGGGTAGGACTGCAGCGCCCGCGGAAGCATGGCGGTCTCGGTGTGGTGGAGGTCGGCCGCCGAGACGACGAGGTCGCCTTCGAGTGTGCGCCCGTCGGCGAGCCGGACGCCGGTCGCCCGGGCGGTGCGGGGGATCGCGCCGTCGGTCAGGATCTCCGCGACGGCGACACCGGTGTGGATGCGGACCCCGCGCCGGACGGCGAGGCGTGCGATGGCATCGACGATCGTCGTGAAGCCGCCGCGGGGGTAGAGCACGCCCTGCTCGAGGTCGGGGTGGCTCATCAGGTGGTAGAGGCTCGGCACGCGGAACGGAGAGCCGCCGAGGAAGACTGCAGGGTAGCCGAGCACCTGGCGAAGGCGCGGATCGGCGAACCGCTTCTCGATGTGGCTCGCGAGAGACCGGGTGAGCAGCGGTGCGAGCTGCGGCATCCGCTTCAGCATCTCGCGGCTGCGGAGCCCGGCCGTGCTCTCGTACGAGTCGTAGAGGAAGCGGGTGACGGCGAGGTCGTACGCGTCGCCCGCGGAGTCGAGATAGGCGTCGAGTTTCGCGCCAGCCCCGGGTTCGATGGATTCGAAGAGCGCCTCGGCCTCGGCGCGGCCCGACACGATCTCGAGCGGCTGGGGGTCGCCCTCCGTGTAGACGCGGTACGCGGGCACGAGGGGGACGAGGTCGAGCTCGGCGTCGGCGGTCGTGCCGAGCAACCGGAAGAAGTGGTCGAACACCTCGGGCATCAGGTACCAGCTGGGGCCGGTGTCCCACCGGAAGCCGCCGCTCTCCCACGTCCCGGCGCGACCGCCGAGGTCGGCGCGCGCCTCGAGCAGGTCGACGGCGTGCCCCTCGTGGGCGAGGAGGGCGGCGGTGGCCAGCCCGGCGATCCCGGCGCCGATGACGATGGCGCGGCTCATGCGCGGGTTTCCTCGATGGGGCTCCGCCCCACACCCCCGGCTTGCTGACGCGCGCCAGGCGCCCGGCCGGCGAGGGCGCGGGCAGCGAGGGCGAGCTTGACGGGGTCGGGCACGCGCACACGACCTCCGGTGTCGTTGCGGCGCAGCCGCGCCGACAGCTCGGCGAAGAGATCGTGCGCGGCGGTCACGGCCCGGCGGCAGTCCTTCGGAAGCTGAGGGATCACCGCGGCCGCGGCCGCGAGGTCGGCGTCGATGCGGTCGAGCACGTCGGTCCGGGTGGTCGACCGACCGCCGATACCCAGGTAGTCGCGACCGAGGGCGCCGGCGTCGTGCCGGCGGTCGCGCAGGAAGTTGACGTCCTGGAACGCGGCACCGAGGCGGCGGGCACCCTCCACCAGCGCGGGGGAGGGCTGCGGGGCACGCGGGCGATCGACGCCGACGAACGCGCGCAGGCACATGAGCCCGACCACCTCGGCGGAGCCGTACACGTACTCATCGTGTGACACGGCGTCGTGCGATCTCACGGTCAGGTCGGTGCGCATCGATGCGAAGAACGGACCTATCAGGTCGGCAGCGAAGCCCGAGAGCCGCGCCGTGCGCGCGAAGGCGTGCACGATGAGGTTGGCGCTGAACCCGCGATCGACAGCCGCAAGCGTCTCGGTCTCGAGCGCATCGAGCACCGCCCGCGCTTCGGCGGTCGACATCCCCGCCTCCTCGCCCGGCCCGTCGACGATCTCGTCGGCGACCCGGACGAGCGCGTAGATGTTGCGCACATGCGGGCGCACGCGCCGGCCGAGCAGGCGCGACGCGATGCCGAACGACGTCGAGTAGGCCCGGATGACCTCGTTCGATGCGGCGTCGGCGGTGCGGTCATACAGTTCGATGCCGGTCGCTTCCGGTCTCACGGGATGCGTCCCTCGACCGCGCTCGCGAGCTGCCGCAGCATCCGCCGGGCCTGCTCGGGGAGGTTCGCCGCCTCGATGATCGCCCGGGCCTCGCCGATCGTCTCGTGGATCATCTCCTGCAGCCGCCGGCGCGCGCCGCTGCTCTCCAGCGCCGCCTGGGCGCGTCGCAGGGCGACCGGGCCGGTGTGTGCCACGGCGAGGGCGCCCTCGACGTCCGCCCACGACCCCGTGTCGCGCGCGAACGCGATCAGCGGGGTCTTCTTGGCTCCGCGAAGGTCGGCGCCTTCGGGCCTGCCCGCTTGGAAATCGGAGCCGAAGGCACCGATCAGGTCGTCGACGAGCTGATAGGCGAGCCCCAGGCGCGCGCCGAAATTCCGCAGCACGGCGTCCGACTCGGCGTCTGCGTCCGCGAGTGCGGCGCCGGCGCGCAGGGGAGCGCAGAAGGAGTAGACCGCGGTCTTGTCGTGCGTCGCCGCCAGGATGGCATCGGGTGCCCCGTCGAGGATCGCGTGCTCGACGTCGGCGAGCTCGCCGGCCGCCGAGACGACGACCGCATCGTCGAGGTGATCGAGGAGGCGGCGGCGGGTGGGATCGTCGACCTCGGCGAGCGCGATCGTGCGCTGCGCTGCGTGCAGCAGCAGGTCGCCCGCGAGGATGCCCGCGGTGTCGCCGAGCAGCGCAGACCCACGGGCGTCGGCGCCGTGGTCGCTCGCGCGGGTGCGGAACTCTCCGGAGATGTTCGGGATGCCGCGGCGCACCGTGTCGCGATCGATGACGTCGTCGTGCACGACGAGTGCCGTGTGCAACAGTTCGTAGGCGGCCGCCACGGGGTAGAGGGCGGGGGTGTTCGTCGCATC
>NZ_DATMIO010000117.1:0-3294 GCF_035554235.1 Microbacterium sp.
CGGCGATCGAGGCCGGCCGGGCATCGACCGATCTGCCGCCTGAACGCGTGGCCAGCGACACGTTGCCCCCGCCGCGTGCGTGGGCGGATCGCAATCCCGAGGCCGACCTCCGGCTGAAGGCGGCACGCCCCGTCGTCGAGGCGATCGCCGAGGGGCTGGGCATGCCCACCGAGAATCTTCTGACGCCCGAGACGCTGCGCCGGGTCGCGTGGTCGCCGCCGGGCGACGACAGCGCCGCGATCGCAGAAGCTCTCGCGAAGCTCGGCGCGCGGCCGTGGCAGATTGCGCAGACCGCACAGCAGATCGCCCAAGCCTTTGTAGATTCCCGGCAAGCGCCTGCGGAACCCTCGGAAGGCGCTTCGTAGGTAGCGCCCAACCGATTCCAAGGCCCCGAACGCGCCTCCTAGAGTGGGGACATTCCCCTAGTTTTGGAGGCAGTGTGGCCGAGGTATCGGACGTCTACTTCGTCGATGGAGTGCGCACCCCGTTCGGGCGCGCCGGCGAAAAGGGCATGTATTGGAACACCCGTGCGGACGACATGGTCGTCAAGGCGATGATCGGGCTCATGGAGCGCAACCCGGGCGTTCCGGGTGAGCGGATCGACGACGTGGCGATCGCCGCCACGACCCAGCAGGGCGACCAGGGCCTGACCCTGGGGCGCACCGCGGCGATCCTGGCCGGACTCCCCCAGTCCGTCCCCGGCTTCGCCATCGACCGCATGTGTGCGGGCGCCATGACGAGCGTCACGACCATGGCCGGCTCCATCGGCCTCGGCATGTACGACGTCGCCCTCGCCGGCGGCGTCGAGCACATGGGCCGCCACCCCCTCGGCGGCAACGCCGACCCGAACCCGCGATTCCTCACCGAGAAGCTCGTCTCGGCCGACGCCCTCAACATGGGCATCACCGCGGAGCGCATCCACGACAGGTTCCCGCACCTCACCAAGGAGCGCGCCGACCGCTTCGGCATGCTGAGCCAGCACAAGGCGCAGGCCGCGTACGACAACGGCAAGATCCAGCCGGATCTCGTTCCCGTCGCGATCACGGACGCCGACGGCGCCTGGGGCCTCGCGACCGAGGATCAGGGCCGACGCCCGCAGACGACGATGGAGGACCTCGCCGCGCTGAAGACCCCGTTCCGCCCGCATGGACGCGTCACGGCCGGCACGTCGTCGCCCCTCACCGACGGCGCGACCATCAGCCTGCTCGCGGGCGGCGCCGCGGCCAAGGAACTCGGCCTCAGCCCCAAGATGAAGCTCGTCTCCTACGCCTTCGCCGGGGTGCAGCCCGAGATCATGGGCATCGGCCCGGTCCCGTCGACGGAGAAGGCGCTCAAACGCGCCGGGCTCAAGATCGACGACATCGGCCTGTTCGAGCTGAATGAGGCCTTCGCGATCCAGGTGCTCTCGCTGCTGGATCACTTCGGCATCGCCGACGACGATGCGCGCGTCAACCAGTGGGGCGGTGCGATCGCGATCGGCCACCCCCTCGCGGCATCCGGTGTTCGACTCATGATCCAGCTCGCGGCCCAGTTCAAGGAGCGCCCCGATGTGCGCTACGGGCTCACGGCGATGTGCGTGGGCCTCGGCCAGGGCGGCTCGGTCATCTGGGAGAACCCCTTCTTCGACGGCAAGCGGAAGTAGGCGCCGGATGACGAACTCCGCTGCGAATCAGTACGACGGCATCGATTTCTCCCCCCTCGACGCGATGAGCGGCGATGAGGTGGTGACGCACTCGCGCGTGCGCGACATCCGCCTGCCGAGCGGCAAGGTGCTGGCGCTCATCACGCTCGACAACGGGCGCGACCACACGCGGCCGAACACGCTCGGCCCCGCGACGCTCACCGAGCTCGCGGCGACCCTCGCGGGCATCAAGGCGCGCGCGGCAGCGGGTGAGATTCATGCCGTCGGCATCACCGGCAAGCAGTACATCCTCGCCGCGGGCGCGGACCTCTCGGACGTGAGCGGTGTGCAGTCCAAGGACGCCGCGAAGCTCATCGCGCAGCGCGGTCACCAGGTGATCGGGTCGCTGTCCGACCTCGGCGTTCCGAGCTTCGCCTTCGTGAACGGACTCGCGCTCGGCGGCGGACTGGAGGTCGCGCTCAACTCGACGTATCGAACGGTGGATGCCTCGGCCGCGGCGATCGCGCTGCCGGAAGTGTTCCTCGGCATCATCCCGGCCTGGGGCGGTGCGTATCTGCTTCCGAACCTGATCGGCATCGAGAACGCCCTCGAGGTCGTGATCTCGAATCCGCTCAAGCAGAACCGGATGCTGAAGCCCCAGCAGGCGTTCGACTACGGCATCGTCGACGCGATCTTCCCCGCCGCGAACTACCTCGAGGACTCGCTGCGCTGGGCGGACGGCGTCCTCAGCGGCGCCGTCAAGGTCGACCGCAAGCACGAGCCGGGCAAGATCGAGCGTCTCACCAAGTGGCCGATCGCCATCAAGATGGCGCGCAACATGCTCGAGAGCCGCATCGGCACGGTCCCCCGCTCGCCGTATGTCGCGCTCGACCTTCTGGAGAAGGCCAGGGGCGGCACGAAGGCCGAGGGCTTCGCCCGCGAGGACGACGCGCTCGCGGAGCTCGTCGTGGGCGACCAGTTCGCGGCATCCATGTACGCGTTCGATCTCGTCCAGAAGCGCGCCAAGCGTCCCGTCGGCGCCCCCGACAAGGCGCTCGCCCGCAAGGTGACGAAGGTCGGCATCATCGGCGCCGGGCTCATGGCGAGCCAGTTCGCGCTCCTGTTCCTTCGTCGGCTGCAAGTGCCGGTGCTGATCACCGACCTCGACCAGGCGCGGGTCGACAAGGGCATCGCGCACATCCACGACGAGATCGCGAAGCTCGAGGCGACCGGCCGCCTGGACGGCGACGGCGCGAACAAACTGCGCGCCCTCGTGCACGGGACGACCGATAAGAGCGAGTACGCGGACTGCGACTTCGTTATCGAGGCCGTGTTCGAGGAGGTCGGAGTCAAGCAGCAGGTGTTCGGCGAGATCGAGGCGTTCATCGCCGAGGACGCCATCCTCGCGACCAACACGTCTTCGCTGTCGGTCGAGCAGATCGGCTCGAAGCTCGCGCACCCCGAGCGCCTCGTGGGCTTCCACTTCTTCAACCCGGTCGCGGTCATGCCGCTCATCGAGATCGTCAAGACGCCACGGACGAACGACGCTGCCCTGTCGACGGCGTTCGTGGTGGCCAAGGGGCTGGGCAAGAACGCGGTGCTCACCGCCGACGCGCCCGGCTTCGTCGTGAACCGCCTGCTCGCCAAGGTGATGGGCGAGGCCGCACGTGCGG